>CAYJEC010000066.1:9815-10809 GCA_964369025.1 uncultured Ideonella sp.
ATGGCGGCTGATCAGCACACCGGCATGGGACAGCACTGCGGGCGGCAGGCTCAGGTCGGCAGCCCCGAGGTCATCGCTCAGGTGCGCCAGGCTGGTGGTGCCCGGAATGGGCACGATGTGCTCGCCCTGGGCCAGCAACCAGGCCAGCGACAGTTGGGCTGGTGTGCATCCGGCTTCGGCCGCCAGGTCGGCGAGTGCGTCTGCCAGCTTCAGGTTCGCTGCGTAGGCCTCGGGGGCGAAGCGCGGCATCGCCCGCCGGATGTCCTTGGCGTCGAAGGCGGCCACGTCGCGCAGCGTGCCCGGCAGGAAGCCGCGCGCCAGCGGGCTGAAGGCAACGAAGGTGGTGCCGAGCTCACGGCAGGCCTGCAGCACAGCGATCTCGGGGTTGCGTGTCCACAGTGAGTACTCGGTCTGCAACGCGGCGATGGGGTGCACCGCGTGGGCGCGGCGCAGGGTGGCGGCGGAGACCTCGCTCAGGCCGATCGCACGGATCTTGCCGGCGCGCACCAGGTCTGCCAGGGCACCCACCGAATCCTCGATCGGCACCTGCTTGTCCCAGCGGTGCAGGTAGCACAGGTCGATGACGTCGGTGCGCAGGCGCTGCAGGCTCTCGTCGCAGGTGCGCTTGAGCGTGTCGGGCCGGCCGTCGATCACCCGCTTGACGCCGCCGTCGACGGTCACCCCGGTCATGCCGCACTTGCTGGCCAGCGTGAAGCGCTGCCGGTGCGGCGCGAGCACCCGGCCGACCAGGGTTTCGTTGCTGCCGAAGCCGTAGAGCGCCGCCGTGTCGAACAAGGTCACGCCACGATCCAGCGCGCCAAGCAGCAGCGCCTCCGCCGCCTCCGGCGAAGGCGGCGTGCCATACGCATGGCTGAGGTTCATGCAGCCCAGGCCGATGGCCGAGACCTCGAACGGGCCGATCTTGCGAGTCTTCATGGTTCCTTCGGGCTCAGGCGTTGAGTTGCTGCTCGAGCTGGTGCAACACCTTGTAGCA
>CAYJEC010000067.1:0-10757 GCA_964369025.1 uncultured Ideonella sp.
CGCAATTGGTCGAAGCTGACATTGCGTGCGCCGGGGTCGTTCACCTCCGGGCTGATGCTGGCGGTGCGTGGCGTGGGCCCCAGTGCACCGGCCACGAAGCGCGGCTTGTCGGCGTTGCTGTAGCGATCGGCGGCTTCCCGGGCGATGCGTGCTGCCGCCACGTTCATCTCACGCGCCAGCGGTGCCAGGCCATAGTCTTCCTGCGCGATCGAGGTGGCGCCGAAGGTGTTGGTCTCGATCAGGTCGGCCCCGGCCGCCAGGTACTGCTCGTGGATCTCGCGGATCACATCGGGCCGGGTCAGGGCCAGCAGGTCGTTGTTGCCTTTCAGGTCCTTCGGGTGCGCCTGCAGCGCCTCGTTCCTGAAATCCGCCTCGCCCAGCTTGTAGCGCTGGATCATCGTGCCCATCGCGCCATCGATGATGGCAATGCGTTGGGCCAGGATGGCCGGCAGCGCGGCGGCGCGGGTATAGGCGGGGGTAGGGCGGGGGCTCATGGGCCGATTGTAGGGAGCCCCGCCCTTGTCAGGCGTCCAGGGGCAGACCGACATAGTTCTCCGCCATCGCCTTCATCGCCGCCTCGGAGTTGACCAGGTAGTCCAGTTCAGCGCGTTGCATCTTGCGGCCGAACTCCCCGGTTTCGGGGAAGCGGTGCATCAGCGAGGTGAACCACCAGGAGAACCGCTCGGCCTTCCAGATGCGCGACAGGGCGCGCTGCGAGTAGGTGTCCAGACCCACCTCCGAGCCACGGTAGTGCTCCGCCAGCGCGCGGCTGAGGATGCCGACGTCGGATGCCGCCAGGTTCAGGCCCTTGGCGCCGGTGGGAGGCACGATGTGGGCGGCGTCGCCAGCCAGGAACAGGCGGCCGAAGCGCATCGGCTCGGCGACGAAGCTGCGCAGCGGCGCGATGCTCTTCTCGATCGACGGGCCCTCGATCAGCCGTGCCGCATCGCTCTCGGGCAGGCGGCGCCTGAGTTCGCCGAAGAAGCGGCCGTCGGTCCAGTCCTCGACATGGTCGTCGAGCGAGCACTGCACGTAGTAGCGGACCCGGGTCTTGCTGCGCATGCTGCACAGGGCGAAACCGCGCGAATGGTTGGCGTAGATCAGCTCTTCGTGCACCGGGGGCACGTCGGCCAGCACGCCCAACCAGCCGAAAGGGTAGACCTTCTCGAAGGTCTCGATCGCGCTGGTCGGCACACTGGCGCGGGCGATGCCGTGGAAGCCGTCGCACCCGACGATGAAGTCGGCCTGGATCTCGTGATCCGCGCCAGCGTGGCGATAGCTCAGTGTCGGGCGGCTGCCATCGAATCCCTGGATGGCCACGTTTTCGGCCGAGTACACGGTCGTCAGGCCGGCCGACGTGCGCGCGTCCATCAGGTCGCGGGTGACCTCTGTCTGGCCATAGACCATCACCCGCTTGCCGGTCAAGGCATGCAGGTCGACACGGTGGTGGCCGCCATCGAAGGCCAGCGAGAAGCCGTCGTGCGGCAGGCCCTCACGGTGCATGCGCTCGCCCACCCCGGCCTCGTCCAGCAGATCCACCGCCACCTGCTCCAGCACGCCGGCGCGGATGCGGCCCAAAACGTAGTCCGGGCTCTGGCGTTCGACGATCACGTGGTCGATGCCCGCCTTGTGCAGCAGGGCGCCGAGCAGCAGGCCCGAGGGGCCCGCGCCGATGATGGCAACTTGGGTGCGCATGGGGTGTCTCCGTGGGGCGGGCCCTGTGGGCCGTTGAATGTTGCGACAGCGTAGGGCCGCGTGGTGCTGCCTTCAATGGACGGATTCGGCACGGCCTTGCACAATTCGAACATTCGATGAAAGCCAGCCACCCTGCCCCGGCCCTGCCGGCCTTCCAGCTCTACGGAGAGCATGGGGCCACCTTTGTGGCTGAGCGCCTGCATGTCGAAACCATCACGGCTCGGAGCCGCTTGCACGACTGGGAGATCCGGCCGCATCGGCACGAGATACTGTTTCAAATTTTGTACATCGCTGGAGGCCGGGCCGAGGCTCATCTGGACGGCCGTGCGGTGCCCTTGGCCGGCCCGGCGGCGGTCACCGTGCCGGCGGCAGCCGCACACGGTTTTGCCTTCGAGCCGGGCATCGACGGCCTTGTCGTCACGGTGCAGGAGCCTCATGTTCGGCAGGTGCTGGCGGCAGAACCCGGCCTGTGGAGCCTGTTCGAGCGCAGCCGGGTGCTGTTGTGGGGCTCGGCGGGCGCACGCGCTCAGGGCGACCCCAGGCCGGTGGGGGCCGCCGCACGGGCCCTGGCCAGTGAGTTCGCCGGCCACCGCACCTGGCGCGCGGCGGCCATCGACGCTGGCTTGGTGCAACTGTTGCTGGCACTGGCCCGAGCCCTGCCGGCCGAGGAGCCGGCGCTGGGCGGCCCGCAAGGCCGTGCCCAGTCCCACCTGGCGCGTTACCGCGCTTTGGTGGATGCCCGCTTCCGCCTTCAGCCCAGCGTGGCGGACCTGGCGGCCGAACTCGGCATCACCGCCACCCAATTGAACCGCGTGTGCCAGGCGGTGCTGGGGCGCAGTGCGCTGGGCCTTCTGCATGCCCGCATGGCGCTCGAGGCCCAGCGCCAGTTGGCCTACACCACGCTCAGCGTCAAGCGCATCGGCATGGATCTGGGCTTCGCCGACCCGGGCTACTTCACCCGCTTCTTCCAGCGCCTGTGCGGGGTGTCGCCCACCGCGTGGCGCGCGCAGTCCCGCACACGCTGAGGTACGTTCTCCTGCGGACCCCGGCATTGCTGCCCGCGCACACCCCTGAAGCCTGAGACCCCTCAAGTTTCGGCGCCGTGTAGCCGATCAATGGGGTGAAGAGCCTGGGGGCCACCCGGGTGTTACCTCCAGGGACGCCGCGACATGACAGCCATCGTCGAACCGCAGGATCTGCGCATCGGAATGTTCGTTCACCTCGACGTGGGGTGGATGTCGCATCCGTTTCCGCTCTCCAGCTTCAAGATCGGCTCGCGCGAGCAGATCGAGACGATCCGCTCGCTGGGCCTGAAGAAGCTGCGCTGGAGCCCGGAGCGCAGCGACCAGCCTGTGGCGGAGTGCACCACGGCGTCGTCCGCTGGCGAAGTGGTGCGCAGCGAGACCATGCCTGAGCTGGCTCAGCCCGACGCGCCTATTGACCCCGCCGAACAGGCCCGCCGTCGGGCCGACGCCCGCCGTGAGGCCGAACTGGCGGCATTGCGGATATGCGAGCGCCAGTACCAGGAAGCCTGCCGCGATCTCCGCCGCATCAACGACTCGGTGGGTGGCGAGCCCGAGCAGGCCCGTGACAACGCCAAGGCGCTGACCCGCGCACTGCTGGACAAGATGCTTGTGGACGGCGAACTGTGCGTGCGCGTGCTGGGAGAGCCCTCCGGGGACCGCCACTCGGCGCACGCCATCAACGTCACCGTGGTGTCGCTTCTCCTGGCTCGCTCGCTCGGTGTCTCGGAGAGCGATATGCATGACCTGGGCACCGGTGCCTTGCTGCACGACGTGGGCAAGCTCTCGCTGCCCGACCGTGTGCGCCTTGCTCACGAGGACTTCACCTCGGCCGAAGCCTCGCTGTACCGCGACCATGTGGGCCACGGCATTACCCTGGGGCGACGCATGGGGTTGTCGGCGGGTGCGCTGCTGGTGCTGGCACAGCACCATGAGCTGGCCGACGGCAGCGGTTTTCCCAAGGGGACCACGGGTGAGCGCATGTCGCAGGGCGCGCGCATCGTCTCGATGATCAACCACTACGACAACCTGTGCAATGCGGCCACGCCATCCAAGTCGCTGACGCCGCACGAGGCCTTGTCGCGCATGTTTGCCCAAGCCCGCTCGAAGTTCGATGCTGCGGTCCTGAACGGCTTCATCCGCATGATGGGCATCTACCCTCCCGGCTCGCTGGTGCAACTGTCGGACGACCGCTACGCGATGGTGATGACGGTCAACTCGGCCCGCCCGCTGAAGCCAATGGTTCGGGTCTGTGATCCCGGTGTCGGCACCGAGCGCGCCCTCCATCTGAACCTCGAAGATTGCCCGGATCTGGGCATCCGCCGCAGCCTCAAGCCGACACAACTGCCGGCGCGTGCGGCCGATTGCCTGGCGCCGCGCCAGCGCGTGGCCTATTTCTTCGACGTCGCGGCCGCCCCCGTGCCGCAAGAGGCTGCGTGATGAGCGGTGCCGATGCGGGCATCGCGTGGATGACGGGCCAGGCCAGCGCGCGAGCCGAGCTGGTCGACAGCCTGGAGGATCCCGCGTGGCTGGTCGATGCAAGCGACGCCAGCGTGCTGCACGTCAACCGCGCAGCGGCTGCCTGGCTTGGTGAATCGCCCGAGTGCCTGCTGGGCCGGTCTGCTGCCAACCTGCTGCCGACACTCGAAGACGCCGCCTTCTGGGCCGATGTGCGCAGCGGCGCGCCGGGGGCTCTCGACAGCGAGACCGAACTGGCCCGCGCAGATGGCAGCGTGGCACGCGTGCACCGTCGTGTGGTGCCGATCGGTGGCCTGGGCACTGGCCGCCATGGTGTGGCCTGCTACCTGGTGCTGTTGCGCAGCCGCAGCGATGAACACCGAGCCGAGCAGGAGCGCGATGGCCTGCTGGCCGAATTGCGTGCGACGCTCGAAGCCACTGCAGACGGCATCCTCGTCACGGATCTGAAGGGCCGGATCCAAGCCTTCAATCGCCGGTTCGCCGCGCTGTGGGCCTTGCCCGAGTCGGCGCTGGCCGAGCGCGACGACGCGGCGGTCTACCGTTGGATGGCCCAGCAGACGCTCGCGCCGGGGGCCTACCAGGAGCGCCTGGACGATATCGCGGACCATACCTTGCTCAAGAGCGTCGACACGGTGCACCTGCTGGACGGTGCGCAACTTGAGCGACATATCCAGCCACAGTGGAGCCAGGGCCGGCCCATTGGCCGCGTCTACTCGTTCCGCGAAACCAATCCTCGCCGCCCCGGCGCACCGCGCAGTGGCCGCGGGCAGGTCGACGAAATCAGCGGCTGGCCTGATCGAGGGGGCCTGGTCCATGCGCTGGACGATGCCGTCGGCCAGGCGCGGAGAGATGGCACGCCGCTGGCCTTGCTTTGCATCGAGTTCGACAGGCAGCAGTTGTTCGCACTGGACGGTCGAAGCCAGGTGCGAAGCCTGGGTGAGCTGGTCGAGGGCCTGCGCGCCTGCATCCCGGCACAGCATCTGCTCGCCAGACTGGGCGGTGCGCGTTTCGCTGTCCTGGTCCGCCAGGGTGGTGAAGCCGCTGCCGAAGGGCTTGCGCGCCGGGTGATCGATCTGGCTGGGCGACCCACCGGCGGGCCGCTGGCCACTGCTGGCCTGCCCGCGGCTGTCGGCATCGCCGCCTATCCCCAAGCCGGGCTGTGTGCTGACGACCTGCTTGGCCACGCCGAGGCCGCGCTGGAGCGGGCCCGCCATTCGGGGGGCTCGGACTGCCGGGTACACGCCTTCGGCAGCCCCGACGACGGCCCGCGCCAGGTCCGCCTGGAGCGCAGCCTGCGCGAAGGCGATGCGGCACAGGCATTGCGCCTTCGCTATCTGCCGCGAGTGGACATGGCGAGCGGCCAGGTGCAGTCGGCCGAAGCACTCCTGCGCTGGAACGACGGTGAGCATGGGCTGTTGGCGCCTTCGCAGTTTCTTCCCCTGGCCGAGCGCGCTGGTCTCGGTGTCGTGCTGGACGACTGGGCGCTGGAACATGGCCTGCGCCAAGCCTTGCGCTGGCGTGCTGCCGGCTTTGCCTGGCGGCTGAATCTCAATGTGGGCGCCGCCTCACTCCAGCAGCCCGGCTATGCACGACGCGTGGCTGCCGCGCTGGACGCAGCTGGCTGGCTGGCAGCCGATCTGGAACTGGACTTCACCGAGGCGGCCTTGCAGGCCGATCCCGAAACCGCGCAGGCCCAGTTGCAGGCGCTGCACCAACTCGGCGTTCGCATTCTTCTGGACGACTGTGGCCGAGGCGACGCCAGCCTGGGCTTGTTGCGGCGGTTCCCGTTTGCGGCCGTGAAACTCGACCGCGATCTGGTGGTGGCCCTCGGTCGCGGTGCCGGCCCGGACGCTGGCATGGCCGCCGCGCTGACCACCGCCGCGCACAGCCTGGGCCTGGCCGTATACGCCGAGGGTGTGGAGGCCGAAAATCAGCGGGCGCCGCTCGCGGCGCTGGGCTGCTCGGCCTGGCAAGGCTTCCTGCACTGCCGCCCGCTGGACGTGGCGAGCTTGCTGGCCCGGGCACCGCACCCGTCGGGCCGGGCCTCCGCACCCGCTCGCGCATCCCCGGGAGATCGTGCGATGATCGCCCGGAGATGATCTACAAGTTCAAGAGTTCGGTTGCCGGCGACGTGATCATGCTGGGCCCCACGGGTGACCGCGTGCTGGGCCTGATCGGCAAGGTTGTGGCGCCCCAGGGCATCATCGGGCCCGCTCAGATGCCTGCTGCGATACAGGCACTGGCAGATGCCGTGGCTGCCGATGAAGCCGCCCGGGAGGCCGCCGGCAACGACCCGGACACCCCCAAGCCCGATGCCATCAGCCTGCGCCAGCGGACCTGGCCATTGACCCAGATGATGCGCCGCGCTCACGAAGCAGACGAACCGATCGTCTGGGGCGTGTGAACGCACGATGGAGAGCGTGACCCGCATCATTGCCGTGCGCCATGGCGAGACCGCCTGGAACGTCGAGGCCCGCCTGCAGGGCCAGCTCGATGTGGCCCTGAACGAGAACGGCCTGGCCCAGGCACGCCGCCTGGCAGAGGCGCTGGCTGACGACGCGCCGGATGCCATCGTCTCAAGCGACCTGTCCCGGGCACGCGACACCGCACTGGCGGTGGCTGAGCGATGCGGCCTGCGGGTGGACACCGACCCGGGGCTGCGTGAGCGCCACTTCGGCATCTTCCAGGGCCACAGTTACGCCGAGGTGGAGCAACGCTGGCCCGAGGAGAGCGCACGCTGGCGGCGGCGAGAACCGGCCTACGGCCCCGAGAGCGGGGAAACCTTGCAGGCCTTCTACGAGCGCAGCGTGGCCACTGCCACGCGCCTGGCCAAGGCGCACCCGGGGCGCACCCTGCTGCTGGTCACCCATGGCGGCGTGCTGGATTGCCTGTACCGCGCAGCCTCGCGCATCGCACTGGACGCCCCGCGCACCTGGGAGCTCGCCAACACCGGCGTCAACCGTCTCCTGCACACGGCGCAGGGCTTCACGCTGGTCGGCTGGGGCGACGTGCAGCATCTCCAAGGCGACGCGCTGGACGAGGTGTAGGCAGGGCCCCCACCGGGCTTTCCCCAGGTGGCCACCTCGGCTCCACGGTTCGGCGCGATCATGGCGGGATGACTCCCACGCCTGCCCAGGTCATCGTCCTGGCGACCCCTGTCTTCCTTGGCCTGATCGCGCTCGAGTTCGTCGTGGGCTGGCGTCGCGGCCGCAACACCTATCGCCTGGCCGACGCGATCAACAGCATCGGCCTGGGCATGATGAGCCAGGTGGTGGGCCTGTTCACGCGTGTGGCCAACATCGGGCTGTACACCTGGGTCTTCCAGCATGTGGCGATCGCGCCGCTGCCGGTGGACGCTTGGTGGGTGTGGCTGGGTGGCCTGCTGCTGTACGACTTCTGCTACTACTGGCTGCACCGCTTCGGTCACACGATGGCCCTGTTCTGGGCCGCCCATGTGGTGCACCACCAGAGCGAGGACTACAACCTCTCCACCGCGCTGCGCCAGACCGGCAGCGGCTGGATCGCCGGTTGGGTGTTCTACCTGCCGATGGCGGTGCTGGGCGTGCCGCCGCTGGTGTTCGGCACGGTGGCCCTGATCGACCTGCTTTACCAGTACTGGGTCCACACCCAGCAGATCGGCCGCCTGGGTTGGTTCGACCGCTGGTTCTGCTCGCCCAGCAACCACCGTGTGCACCACGCGGTGAACCCCAGGTACCTGGACAAGAACTATGGCGGCATCCTCATCGTCTGGGACCGTCTGTTCGGCAGCTTCGTCGAAGAGGACGACGCCGAGCCCTGCGTCTACGGCACCATCAAGCCGTTGCGCAGCTGGGACCCGGTCTGGGCCAACCTGAGCTTTTATGCAGAGATCCTGCGCGACTGCTGGTACACCCGGTCCTGGTCGGACAAGGTCAAACGCTGGTTCGCGCCACCTGGCTGGCGGCCGGCGGACGTCGCAGCACGGTTTCCCGGCGAGCCCTTCACCCTGCGGCGGGTTCCCTATGAAGTCCCGCTGACACCGGCCCGCCAGGTGGCTGCCGTGGCGGTGTTCCTGGCTGCGATGGTGGGCACTCTGGCGTTGCTGTGGGTGGCCCACCGCATCCCCATGAGCACCTTGGCTGCGGGTGCGCTGGGCGTCGTGGCACTTCTGTGGCTGGCCGGGCGCATGTGTTCGCCCGGGGCGGCGCGTCAACCGGCGCCGCTCGCCAGCACCGAAGCCGAGTCGGGCTAACCCTGTTCGTGCTTTCCCGAGGTGGCGAGCCGAACCGGCCCCACCCGGGGGCAGGCTGCCTACACTGCGTTCGGCAGGCTGAACAGGTGTTCAACCTGCTGAACCCGCGCGCCACTCCGTCGCGGCCGAAGTCCACCGCTGATGCCTTGCAAACGCCTGTGACCTTGACGCCCATCGTCCGCCCCCAACGCCGTGCCGCCGCCGCGAGTGCGCGCGGCGCGGTGGTGCCTGCGGTGCAACGGGCCTTGAGCCTGCTGGACCGCCTGGCACAACAGCGTGAGCCGATGAGCCTGGCCCGGTTGGCTGCCGACCTGTCCCTGCCCAAGAGCAGCGTGCACGGCCTGTGCAGCACACTGCTGAGCCATGGCTACCTGCGGCGGCAGGACGACGGCGCGTTCCGCCTCGGCCCTCGCGTGATGAGCCTGGCCGAGGCCTTTGTGGCCAGCACCGGCGTGGCCCAGGAGTTCAACGCCTTGTGGCCCGACGCTGCCGCAGCGCCCGAGGAGACTGTGCTGTTGTCGGTCCTGAACGGTCGCGAGGTGGTCTATATCGCCGCGCGCCAAGGTACCCGGCCGCTGGGGCTGGCCTTCAAGGTGGGCATGCGCCTGCCGGCCTGGTTGGCTGCCACCGGCAAGGTGCAACTGGCCTTCCAATCGCCCGACACCGTGCGCGCGTTGCTTGGCCCGGGGCCGTTGGCGCCCATGGCCGGGACGCGGCCGGTTCGCATGTCCGAATTGATGAAGGAACTCACCAAGACCCGCCAACGCGGCCACAGCATCGACGACGAAGGCGTGCGCACGGGCGTCTACTGCATCGGCGCGCCGGTGTTCGACGCTGCGGGCCAGCCGGTGGCCGGCCTGGGTATCTGCGTGCACAAGGTCCAGCCCGAGGCGGATGGCCTGGCCCGATACCGTGATGCCGTGATGCTGGCCGCCCAGGCACTGACGCAGCGTTTGGGCGGCGCAGCGCCCTTCACCGAAGCCTTTGCCGCCAACCCGGCGACTGCCGCATGACTGCCACCGACACCATCCTCGAGACGCGCGCCCTGACCAAGGAGTTCAAGGGCTTCGTCGCCGTGAGCCAGGTCAACCTGCGCGTGCGGCGGGGCAGCATCCATGCCCTGATCGGCCCCAATGGCGCCGGCAAGACCACCTGCTTCAACCTGCTGACGAAGTTCCTGACGCCCACCTCCGGCCAGATCCTGTTCGATGGGCACGACATCACGGGCGAGAGCTCGGCCCGCATTGCACGGCGTGGCGTGATCCGCTCGTTCCAGATCTCAGCGGTGTTCCCGCACCTGACGGTGCTGGAGAACGTGCGCGTGGCCTTGCAGCGCCAACTCCACAACTCGTTCCACTTCTGGCGTTCGGAGCGCTCGTTGGCGCAGCTCGACGGCCGGGCCCTCGAACTGCTGAGTGAGGTGGATCTGGAGAAGTACGCCGGCCTCACGGCGGTGGAGCTGAGCTACGGGCGAAAGCGTGCGCTGGAGATCGCCACCACGCTGGCGATGAACCCGACGCTGATGCTGCTCGACGAGCCCACCCAGGGCATGGGCCTGGAGGACGTGGACAGGATCCGCCAGCTCATCAAGAAGGTCGCGGCCGACCGCACGGTGCTGATGGTCGAGCACAACATGAGCGTGGTCGCCAGCATTGCCGACACCATCACCGTGCTGCAGCGTGGCGCCACGCTGGCCGAGGGCCCGTACGACCAGGTCTCCAGGAACCCTGCGGTCATCGAGGCCTACATGGGCAGCGCCCAGACCGAACTGCAAGGAGCCCACTGATGGCCGGCCGCAAGCGCATGCTGGAGGTCAAGAACCTGCACGGCTGGTACGGCGAATCGCATGTGTTGCACGGCGTCGACCTGCACGTGGACGAGGGCGAGGTCGTCACCCTGCTCGGCCGCAACGGCGCCGGCCGCACCAGCACCTTGCGCGCCATCATGGGCCTGATCGGCAGCCGAAAGGGATCGATCCAGGTCCACGGCACCGAGACCATCGGCCTGGCGACGCACCGCATCGCACGCATGGGCATCGGCTATTGCCCCGAGGAGCGCGGCATCTTCTCGAGCCTGTCGGCCGAGGAGAACCTGATGCTGCCTCCGCAACTGGCGGCCGGCGGCATGAGCGTCGAGCAGATCTACGCGATGTTCCCGAACCTGAAGGAGCGTGCCCAGAGCCAGGGCACGCGCCTGTCAGGCGGTGAGCAACAGATGCTCGCCGTGGCGCGCATCCTGCGAACTGGCGCCAAGCTGCTGCTTCTGGACGAGATCTCCGAAGGCCTGGCGCCGGTGATCGTGCAGAAGCTGGCCGAGATGGTCACCACGTT
>CAYJEC010000068.1:0-10716 GCA_964369025.1 uncultured Ideonella sp.
GCCAGAGGCATGAAGGTGGTGTTGGACGGCGTGTTCAACCACATGGGCCGCAACGCGCCGATCTTCCAGCAGGCCCTGGCCGACCCGCGCAGCCGCTGGCGCGACTGGTTCGCCATCGGGCCGCAGTACACCGGCGGGGCGCGCGTCTGGACCGGTTTCCAGAACCTGCCCGAGCTGAACCTCGAGCACCCGCCGGTGCGCCGCTACCTCTATGAGGCGCCTGACTCGGTGCTGCGCAGCTACCTGCGCGATGGCGCCGACGGATGGCGCCTGGACACCGCCTACGAGCTGGGCCAGCGGTACCTGCGCGACCTGACCGATGCGGCCCACCGAGAGAAGCCAGGCTCGCTGGTGGTGGGAGAGATCGTCAACTACCCCGACGCCTGGCTGGGGTCGCTCGATGCGGTGATGAACTTCAGCCTCCGCGACATCGTGCGCGGAGCGGCGGCCGGCGAGATTGCTCCTGCCACCGCAGCGCGCATGACCGAACGCCTGGTGCGCGACGCCGGCATCGAGCCGATGCTGAAGTCCTGGATGGTCATTGACAACCATGACCTGCCGCGCATCAGCCACCAGTTCCCCCGCACCTCGCAGCGCCGGCTGGTGCAGGCCTTGCAGTTCAGCCTGCCCGGCGCACCGAACATCTACTACGGTGCCGAACTGGGCATGGAGGGGGCCGGCGATCCAGAGAACCGGGGTCCGATGCGCTGGGATCTGCTTCGCGACGACAACCCGGAGCTGGTCTGGATGCGACAGTTGGTCAATCTGCGCAAGCAGCACCGCGCGCTGCGCGTGGGGGACTTCCGCCGGATCGAATCCGACCGGCTGCTGGCCTTTGAGCGCTACACCGACCGGGCGCTGGACACCGTGCTGGTGTTCGCCAACTCGAGCTCCCAGCCAGTCACCGAACGGGTGATGGTGGCCCATGCGCACCTGATGGACGACACGCCGCTGCGCGACCTGCTGGCGGCCCCGGGCACACCGGCGCCAACCACGTTCGGTGCGGGCCTCATGACCGTCACCGTGCCACCCGAGACCGTGTTGATGCTCAAACCCACCCCACGCGAGCTCGGCGGCTACAACCGCTACAAGCGGGTGCCGTGACCATGAGCGCTGCCATCGACACCTTCCGGCCCGCCTACCACTTCACGCCGTCAAGGAACTGGATCAACGACCCCAACGGCCTGGTGTGGTTCGATGGCGAGTACCACCTCTTCTACCAGTACAACCCCTTCGGTGACCAGTGGGGCCACATGAGCTGGGGCCACGCGGTCAGCGCGGATCTCCTGCACTGGCAGGAACTGCCGGTGGCCATCCCTGAGGACGAACGGGTCTCGATCTTTTCCGGCAGCGTCGTCGTCGACACCCACAACACCAGCGGTTTCGGCCAAGCCGGCGCGGTGCCCATGGTGGCGATCTACACCGGTTGCCGGCGGGTGCCCGAAGGGGGCCAGGCGCAGGAACTGGCCTACAGCCTGGACCGCGGCCGCAGCTGGCACAAGTACCCTGGCAACCCCGTGCTGGACATCGGCCTGAAGGACTTTCGCGACCCGAAGGTCTTTTGGCATGTGCCCACCGCGCGTTGGGTGATGGCCGTGGTGCGGCCGGATGACCATCAAGTCTCGTTCTATGCCTCCGGGGACCTGAAGCAGTGGTCACACCTGAGCGACTTCGGCCCGGCGGGTGAAGATGGTGGCATCTGGGAATGCCCTGACCTGATCGAATTTGCCGGTACCGGCCGTTGGCTGCTGAAGGTCGACACCTTCGCCGGCCACCCGGGCGGCACCGGGGCGCAGATCTTCATCGGCCGATTCGACGGCACGCGCTTCGTCGCCGAGGTGCCACGGGGCCGGGAGGCGATGTGGGCAGACCATGGAAGCGACTTCTACGCCGCATTGTCCTGGGGCCAGTTGCCGGCTAGCCACGACGCACCGGTGTGGATCGCCTGGATGAACAACCACGGCTATGCCAAGCACACGCCCACAGCGCCGTGGCGCGGTGCGATGAGCGTGCCTCGCGAGCTGTTCCTGCGTGACACGCCGGGCGGCCCCCGGCTCGGCCAGCGTCCCTGGCGGGGCCTGGTCGCCCTGCGCGGTGCGCCGCTTGCCTGGCGAGACGTCCGCTTCTCCGAGGGTGAGACGGCGCTCGACCTGGCCGGCCTGGACGGCCGCAGCCTGGACCTTCAATTCGAGATTGCCGCGGGTGGTGCCGCCGACGTGGCACTGCACGTCCGATGCGGCGCGGGGCAGGTTACCGTGGTCGGCGTGGACCGAGCGCGAGGGACACTCTTCATTGATCGTTCGCGGTCCGGTGTGGAGGTGGACGCGCGTCGCTGGGGTGGCCGACGTGAAGCACCGATGCCCGATGCCATGGGAGCACTTCAACTGCGCGTGCTGGTGGACCACTGCTCGGTGGAGGTTTTCACCGGCGACGGCGCCGCCACCTTGACCGAACTGGTCTTCCCGTCGGACACCAGCCGCGGCGTGCGCGTCGCCGTCCGAGGTGGCACGCAGGCAGCCAGCCTCCTTGCGTGGGCTCTGCAGCCCACTGCCGTGGGCTAAGCTCGGCGACATGTGCCGAAACATCCGAACGCTGTTCAACTTCGACCCGCCGGCCACCGAGCTGGAGATCCGCGACGCCTCGCTGCAGTTCGTGCGCAAACTGAGCGGGTACATCGTGCCGTCTCAGGCCAATCAGGCGGCCTTCGAGCGGGCGGTGGAGGAGGTGGCCGCTTCGGCGCGCGCCCTGATCCAGTCGCTGGTGACGAGCGCGGAGCCACGGCACCGCGACGTGGAAGCCGCCAAGGCCAAGGCCCGCAATCTGGCCCGCTTCGGACCGCGCTGACTTGGATGGAGCAACCGGGCCGGCATCGGTTGCCCCCATCAATGTCCGGCACGTGCCCGGCGGGCGTACGGCAGCCAGCCCAGCGAGGACCAGCGGTGCCACATCAGCAGGCCGCGAATCCATTCGTCGGCGATGTAGGCCAGCCAGATGCCCGGCAGGCCCCAGCCGAGCACCGCGCCGAACAGCCAACTTCCGCCGGCCAGCACCACCAGCATCGACGCTGCTCCCGCCATCACCGGGTAGCGCGCATCGCCTGCCGCACGCAACGCGTTCACCAGCACCAGGTTGAAGGTGCGGCCCGGCTCGAGCAGCACGGTCATCCACATCAGCAGGCTGCCGGCTGAAATGATCTCCGGGTCGCGCGTGAAGGCGCCAAGCAACCAGGGAGCGGCCAGCGCCGCCGCGGTGGCCACCATCAGGCTGACCAGAAGGCCGCGAGCCAGGGCCCGCTTAACCAGCCGGTGTGCTGCCTTGAGCTCACCCGCCCCGACCAGGTGGCCGACCAAAATTTCAACCGCCAACCCGGTGGCGAGGCCGAAGAGCAGCACGCCGTACATCAGCTGAGAGGTGTACGCCTGTGTGGCGAGGGCTTGTGCGCCCATCCCTGCCACCACCGCCACACTGACCATGTAGCCCAGGCGGTAGCCGATGTTTTCTGCCGCACCAGGCAGGCCGATGCGCAACATCGCGGCCAGTTCACGGCGAGGTGCGCGCCACCAGTCGCCCGCACGGGGAACCAGGCCCAGGCGGAGCCGCCACAGCCACAGATGCAGGACGAGGCCGAGCATGCGGCTGCCCAGCAGGGCCAGGGCGTAGCCCGGCAGGCCCAGCGCCGGCATCGGGCCGGCACCGACCATCAGCGGTATCGCCAGTGCCAGGTGGCAGGCGTGCATCGCGATGATCACCGCCAGCGTGTCGCGGGTGCGCAGATGGGCGCGCATCACGCTGGCCATGGCGGCATTCCACGCATCGCCGAGCAGGGCGGGCGCGAGCATGGTCAGGAACGGCACGGCCAACGGCACCACGTCGGCCGGGGCGTTCATCAGCCGCATCAGCGGCGTGGCGCCCAGCCAGGCAATCAGCGCGGTGCCGCCGCCAATCCAGGTACTGGCGCCCAACGCGGCCCGGGCCAGGCGCTGCGCCATGGCAGTCTGGCCGGCCCCCAGGCTTTGGGTGACCACCACCCCGATGCCGGCGCCGATGATGCGAAAGACCACGAACAGCGTGGCGGCGACATGGTTGGTCAGCGCAAAGGCACCACCCGCGGCATCCGATACGCGTGCCGCCAGCGCGGTGCCGATCAGGCCCACGCCAATGCCCAGCAGCAGCTCGACGAAGAGCGGCCAGGCCAGGCTGAACAGGCGGGGCTGCGAGGGTGGGGAAGCCGGCGTCGTCACCGCGTCGATGTCAGCGGCTGCTCGATACCGTGGCGGTGCCGGGCCCAACCCTTGGCCCGCAGGGGCTGAAGGAGACGACCCTCACTGCACACGCTTGTAGTTGGTGTAGCCCCCAGGTGGGGCGACCTGGGGCTGCAGGACAAGTGCAGTGCGCGCTGGCACCGTGACCTGCAACAGCGAAGCCCACAGCCTGATCGGCGCGCCTGGATGCTGCGCGAGCAGGTTCACCATCTCCGTGCTGTCCATCAGCTTGGAGTTGGCCACCATCAGCGTCTCGGTCACCGCCTCGTCGCCCGGGTTGGCAACGACCAGCACGGTCTCGGCCACCTGGTCGGTATGGCGCTCGAAGGCCAGCAACCGATGGCTCGAGATAGGCCGGAAATCGCCCACCCGCAGGGCGCGGTGGTGCTGGCGCATGGCGATGAGATTCTTCGTCCAGGCGAGTGCGGCGTTGTCGTCGCTGACCAGGTCCCAGCGCATCGGAGCGCGCATCTCGGGGTCGTCGCCTCCGGGCATGTCGAGTTCGCTGCCGTAGTAGAGGTTGGGTGAGCCGGGCAGGGTGAATTGCAACACCTGGGCGAGGCGGCGCGCGCGTTCGTCCGGCACCGTGGTGGCCAGCCTCGGGGTGTCGTGGTTGTCCAGGTAGATCCAGCTGCGAAGCATGTTCTCGATGCCGCACTCGGTGACCATGCGCTCCAGCATCCGTGCGAACGTGACGGTGTCCATCTCACCGTTGACCAGGCGCAGGATCAGGTGGCGCAACGCGAAGTGCATCACCGCGTCCACCGACGGGAACCACTCCTTCGGGTAGTTGGCGATTTCGCCCACCACCAGAGAGCCAGGCTTCTCGGCGTGCGCGGCGCGGGTCAGTTCCTCCAGGTAGACGAAGCCGATGTCGAAGGCGACATCCAGCCTCCAACCGTCCACGCCGTCGCGAAGGTAGCTGCGAACCACCGAATCGTGGCCGTTGAACAGGTGCTCGCGCACCTCTGGATTTTCCAGGTTCAGCTCGGGCAGGTTCTCGGCCCGCCACCAGGCGCGTGCGCCGCCGGCGAACTGCGGCCCGAAGACAAACCAGTTCCGGTAGACGCTGGCCGGCTCGGCCTCGGCCGACCGGAAGATCGGCGCGTTGCGCCCCATGTGGTTGAACACGCCGTCGAGCACCAGCTTCATGCCGCGCGCGTGCACATCTGCGGCCAGCGCCTGCACATCCACGCGGGTGCCGTACTCGGGCGAGATCTGAAGGTAGTCGAGCGCGTCGTACTTGTGGTTCGTGTACGCCAAGCAAATCGGGTTCAGGTAAAGCACGTCGGCGCCGAGCGCCTGCACATGATCCAGCCGCGATCTGGTGCTGGCCAGGTCGCCGCCCCAGAAATCGATCTCGTGGCTCCAGAGCTTGTGGCTGTCCAGGTATTGGCCCTTGGTGGGCAACTCGCCCCAGGCCCGCAGAGTCTTGGGTGCGGGGTAGAGGTGCTGCTTGGCCGCCAGGTCTGCGCTGGGGGCGAAGCGGTCCACCAGCACTTGGTAGACCACCGCGCCCATGCGCCAGTCGGCCTCACGGGCTTCATAGCGCCCGGCGAGTTCCAGGTCGAATCGGTTGCCGTAGGGTCCGGTGCTCATCGGCTCAACCCTTCACGCCGCCGGAGGTCAGGCCAGAAACAATCCAGCGCTGCGCCGCCAGGAAGACCAGGGTGATCGGCAGGCCGGCCAGCACTGCAGCCGCCGCGAAATCGCCCCACAGGTACTTCTGGTCGTAGAGGTAGAACTTGGAGCCCACGGCCAGCGTGAGGTTGGGCTCCTCGCGCAGCATCACCGAGGCCACCGGGTACTCGATGAAGGTGCCGATGAAGGCCAGCACGAAGACCACCATCAGGATCGGCACGGCCATCGGCAACAGCACCAGGCGGAAGGCCTGCCAGTGGGTCGCGCCGTCGACCTTGGCGTTCTCTTCGATGTCGGTCGGGATGGTTTCGAAGTAGCCCTTGATGGTCCAGATGTGCATCGCCACGCCGCCCAGGTAGGCGACGATGAGCCCCGCATGCGTTTCGATGCCCAGCCACGGCAGCTGCGTCCCGATGCCCTCGAAGATGGCGAACACCGCCACCACCGCAGCGGCCACCGGAAACATCTGCAGCAGCATCATGCCGTTCAGGATGCTGCTCTTGTGCCTGAACTTCAGGCGTGCGAAGCCATAGGCGGCCGTGGTGGAAATGGCCACGATCAGCAGTGCCGAGAGGGTAGCCACCTTGACGGAGTTCCAGAGCCAGCGCAGTACGGGGAAGGGGGGCTGCACCACGGTGCCGTCGGCCTGTGTGTAGGGGATGCCCAGCGCCAGCGACCAGTGCTCGAAGCTGATGTGGTCCGGGATCAGCGAGCCGGTGGAGAAGTTGCCCGGCCGCAGCGAGATGGAGACCACCGCGAACAGGGGAAACAGCGTGACGACGATCAGCGCCCACAGCGCCACATGGGTGGCGAGGAGGCGCCAGCGTTGGTTCTTGCCGGTGACGATGGCCATGGACTACTTGGTTCCTTCGTTCATGCGGATCAGCTTCAGGTTGGCGAGCGACATCAGCGCGACGATCAGGAAGATCAACGTCGAGATCGCTGCCGCGAGGCCGAAGTTGGCACCGGCATCGGTGAACGCGATGCGGTAGGTGTAGCTCAGCAGGATGTCGTTGGTGCCCGCCGGCAATTTGGAGCTGAGATGATCCGGCCGGCCGTCGGTGAGCAGGGATATCAGCACGAAGTTGTTGAAGTTGAAGGCGAAGGCCGAGATCAGCAGCGGTGTCAGCGGGCGAGCGATCAACGGCGCGGTGATCTTGAAGAAGTTGGTCAGCGGCTTGGCACCGGCAATGGCCGAGGCTTCGTACAAGTCGGCCGGGATCGCCTTCAGCAGGCCGGTACACAACACCATGATGTACGGGTAACCCAGCCAGGTGTTGACGATCAGGATCATCACCTTGGCCAGGAAAGCGTCGGCAAACCAGGCCGGTCGCACGCCGAACAGCGCATCGAGGATCGCGTTGATCTCGCCGAAGTTCTGGTTGAACAGGCCCTTGAAGACCAGGATCGAAATGAAGCCCGGCACGGAATAGTGCAGGTTCAGCAGCGTGCGGTAGAGCGTGCGGTATCGCAGCGACTCCCAGTTCAGCGCCACCGCCAGCGTCATGCCGATCGCGGTGGAGAACAGCACGGTGAGGCCCGAGAAGACCACGGTCCAGATGAAGATCGAGACGAACGGGCCGCGGAAGTCCTCGTCGAGCAGCATGCGGCTGTAGTTCTTGAAGCCGATGCCGACCTTGAAGCCGGGCGGCACCCGCTCGCCGGAGGCCGACTCGAAGTAACCGGTCTCGCGGTTGGGTTGGTAGACCGTGCCACTGCTCAACTGCCTCAGGCCACCGTCGGGTTGGGGTTCCCACAGCGGCATGCGCTGACCGAATTCCCGCACACCGACGTAGACAAGTTGCTGGCCATCGGGCCGCTGAAGACGCAGCGCCATCAGCGCATCGCGCTGGGCGATCACCTCGCGCAACCCCACGGCGGGCCCCGGTGGGTCGCCGGCGAGCCGCTGCATCACGATCGGCTCGCTGGGCGCACCTGCGCCCAGGGCCAGCGGTGGCGAGATCAGATGCTCCGCCGCCCCGCTGGCTGCCGTTGCCGGCGCGAGCACCAGGCGAAAGCGCGCGCCCTCAGCGTGCAATGTGAACGGCATCGCCTGGTCCTCGTCCACCTCGGTCTGGTCCAGCAGGTAGGCGCGGGCACGCTCAAAGCTCAGCAAATTGGCCGACGAGTAGTTCGTGAAGCCGATCTGCATCGTGTAGAGCAGCGGGAAGGCGACGAAGATCAACATCCCCGCCACGCCGGGGAACAGGTAGCGCCAAGCCAGCGTGGTGGCCGAGCTGTACAAGTAGACGGCGATGCCGCCCACCACCAGCATGGCCGCGGCCACCAGCGGCTGCCCGGCCAGGTACAGCCGGAAGACCAGCCAAAGCAGCGCCAGGCTGGCCAGCGCTGCGGCTGCATGGCCCAGCCAGGGGAAACGGGGCTTTCTCATTTGACGAGCATCCGGGCGGCGGCGCCGTCGAGAGCGTCCTTGGGGGATTGGCGGCCGGTGGTGATGGCTTCGAGTGCGGCGTCCATCGCCGGGAAGAAGCGGCCGGTCTCGGGGATATTGGGGATGGGCTCGCCGCGGCGGGCGTTCTCCATCGTGGCGCGTATCGCCGGGTCGGCTGACAGTTCGGCGAAGTAGGCCTTGTTGGCGGGCGTGCCCAACGGCACGTCGGCCGAAACCACCTTCAACTGCTCCACCTTCAACAGGTGGTTCTCAATGAACTCGCGGGCGATGTCCTTGGACGGGCTGGGCGCGGCGATCATGCACCCAAGCACGCCGACAAAGGGCTTCGAGGGCTGGCTGCCGACACTGGGAATGGGCGCCACGCCGAAGTCGATACCGCTCTTCTTCGCGTTGTCCCAGGCCCAGGGGCCCGAGATCATCATCGCCACCTGGCCCCGTGAGAAGCTGCTTTCCATCTCGGCGTAGCGCGCGCCGCGGGGCATGTAGCCGTCGTTGATCAGGCGCGCCAGCATCTCGGCGGCCTTCACTGCGCCAGCGGTGTTGACGCCCACCTGCGTCGGGTCGTAGTCGCCTTGCGGCGTGCGGCCGAAGACGAAGCCGCCCGCACCAGCCAGCATGGGAAAGGTGAAGAAGGACTTGTTGTAGTCCCACAGGATGGCGCGCTTGCCCTGCGCCTGCATCTGCTTGTCGAGTGCGATCACCTCGTCGAAGGTGGCCGGCGGGGTCTTCACCAATGCCTTGTTGTAGATCAGGCCGTTGGCCTCGATCGACAGCGGGTAGCCCCAGACCTTGCCCTGGTAGGTGAAGGCCGACCAGGCCGAGGATTCGATCTCGTCGCGCACCCGGCGCGAGGGCTTGATCGGCACGATCAGGCCCGATTTGGCCCACTCGCCGGCGCGGTCGTGCGGCCAGCAGAAGATGTCCGGCCCCTTGCCTGCGCCGGCGGCCGCCTGGAACTTGTCCGGTGCGCCTTCGGGGTGTTGCACCACCACCGGTACGCCGCTGAGTTGCGTGAAGGCGTCCCCCACCTTCTGCAGGCCGTTGTAGCCCTTGTCGCCATTGATCCAGACCAGCAGCCGCGGCGGGGTGGCCTGAGCGAGGGTGGTCGATGTGGCCAGCAGCAACGCGGCCAACCGGCCGGCGCCGGGTTGTCGGGAACGTCGCATCGCGTCAGGCAGCCTGTTGCTCGGTCTGCCCGGCGTGACGGCGGTAGGCGAGGCCCCGGGCGTCGAACAGGTGGCAGGCGGCGGGCGCCACGCCCAACGTCAACGCCTGGCCGCCCCGAAGGCGAAGCTGGCCGTCGAGCTCGCAGGTCAGCGTGGTGTCGGTGCCCGGCAGCGCGCCATAGGCAAAGGTGGCGCTGCCGAGTTGTTCGACGAAGGTGATCTCGGCGCGGATGCGGTTCTCGGCGGCGTCGACGCGGAAGTGCTCGGGCCGGATGCCCAGCGTGACCTGGTCGCCCGGCTTGGCGCCGGCCGCGTTGACCTCGCAGTGCAGGGTCTCGCCACTGGCCAGTTTGACGGTGGCCTGCGCGGCGTTGGCCATCACCACTTCGGCGGGGATGAAGTTCATTGCCGGCGAGCCGATGAAGCCAGCCACGAACAGGTTGTCCGGGTGCTCGTAGAGCTCCAGTGGCGAGCCGACCTGCTCGACTTTGCCGGCAGACAGCACCACGATCCTGTCTGCCAGTGTCATGGCCTCGACCTGATCATGCGTCACGTAGATCATGGTGGTCTTCAGATCCTCGTGCAGCTTGGCAAACTCATAGCGCATGCGCACGCGCAAGGCGGTGTCGAGGTTGGACAGCGGCTCGTCGAACAGGAAGACCTCGGGCTTGCGCACGATCGCGCGGCCGATGGCCACGCGTTGGCGCTGGCCACCGGAAAGATCCTTGGGCTTGCGCTGAAGCAGGTGGTCGATGTTGAGGATCTTGGCCGCCTGGTGCACCGAGCGGTCGATCTCGTCCTTGGGCATGCCGGCCAGCTTCAAGCCAAACGCCATGTTGTCGAACAGGTTCATGTGCGGATACAGCGCGTAGGACTGGAAGACCATCGCGATGCCGCGTTCGGCGGGGGGCACGTCGTTGACGACCTTGTTGCCGATGGTCAGCGTGCCGCCGGTGATGTCCTCCAGGCCGGCAATGACGCGCAAGAGGGTGGATTTGCCACAACCTGAGGGGCCGACGAAGACGACGAACTCGCCATCATGGATCTCCAGGTCGATCCCGTGCAGGATCCTGGTTTCACCGTAGGCCTTGCTGACACCCACCAGTTTCACATCGGCCACAACTCACCTCCGCGCCACCGGCAGCGCCTGGCGGCTTGTCTCTGAACATGGGGCTCGTCGAGCCCGGCGGGCCCGACTGTTGCATCAAGGCCCCGCCCCCTCATTCGCCGGCTT
>CAYJEC010000069.1:0-10661 GCA_964369025.1 uncultured Ideonella sp.
GAACCCGGAGGGGGATGGCACGGCACCGGGACCCGAGTCCCCCTCCCTGGATTGTGACGGCGGCTACTTCTCAGCAACCGCGCCGCCAGCGCCTACATCTCTTTGAACAGGTGCAAGAAGCTGCGGCTTACCGGCAACCTTTCCGTGCGGCCTTTGAGCTCGATGTCCGCTGTCTCGTTCTCGCCGCGCGTGACGCGCCGGATCGACCGCAGATTGACAACCACCGAGCGGTGCACCTGGGCGAAGTGCGCGGGGTCCAGCTGGGCCAGTAGGTCCTTGAGCGGCGTGCGAATCAGCGCCTCGGCCAGCTGGCCTTCGTCGCGATAGGCCACCAACGTGTACTTGGTGTCGCTCTTGAGGTAGTCGATGTCGGCAATCGGAATCATGCGCAAAGACGACCCCACGGTGGCACGGATCCAGTCCAGCGGCCTGGGCTGGTCCAGCTTGAGTCGCTCCGCCAACTGGGTCAACAGCAGTTCGCTGTGCACGGCCGGTTGCGCCTGCTGCAAGCGCGCCTTCAGACGCTCCACCGTCTCGGCCAAGCGCGCCGCCGTGACAGGCTTCACCAGGTAGTCCAGCACGCCGTGCTCAAAGGCGTCGAGCGCATATTGGTCAAACGCGGTGACGAACACCAGGTGCGCGCGCTTGCCCACGTGCCGCGCCACCTCCACGCCGCTCAGCCCCGGCATGTGCACGTCCAGAAAGCAGATGGCTGGCTGATGCAGCTCGAACAGTTCAATGGCCTGGCGGCCATTACGGGCCTGCGCCACGATTTGCAGCTCCGGCCATGCCGCTGCCAATCGGGCTTCAAGAATCTCCCGCAGGAGCGGCTCATCGTCAGCGATCAGGGCAGTGGGGCTCATGGCTTCTCGGAAAACTCGATGGTTGCCTCCACGCCATGCGGCGTGACCTCGTTCAGCGCCAGCGTCGCACTGCCACCGTAGGCCCACAGCAGGCGCTCACGCAGCGCCGCAAGGCCGGTACCCAGGCCACCGCCGCTGGCTTGCAGGCCCACGCCGGTATCGACCACGCGCAGGCGGCAGCGCCCACCTTCCAACACTTCAGCATGGACATCGATTCGGCCGCCCTCTTCACTGGGGTCGATGCCATGCTGAACGGCATTCTCGACCAGGGTCAACAAGGTCATCGGTGGGCAGCTGAGCATGTGAACGGCGGGGTCGACATGCAACGCAAATGCGAGGCGGTCGGGCATGCGCATCTGCATCAGTTCCAGATAGGAGCGCACCAGTTCCAGCTCCTGGCCCAGGGTGTTGGCCGAGCCATCCAGGCGCGGTACGGCGGCGCGCAGGTACTCGGTCAGGCTTTGCAGCAGCCTGGGCGCTCGCGGCGAGCCGGCTTCCACGAGGGCCTGCACATTGGCCAGTGTGTTGAACAGGAAATGCGGCTGGGCCTGGGCGGTGAGCAGCCGCATGCGGGCGTCGAGCGCCTGGCGGGCCATCTCGCTGCGCTCCAGCTCGAAGTCAATCGCCAGCTTTTCCACTTTGGCCTCTCGGTGGCGCAACAAGGCCGCCAGAGCCGTCCAAGGCGCCACCAGCATGCCCAAGAACGTGAAGGTCATGAAGCCTTCCAGGCGGGCGGTCTTCCAGAACGGCGGAGCGCCAGCTGCAGTGCTCAACAGAAAGGCCACGAAGAAGGCCAAGGGCACCGTCACCCCGACGGCCGCCACCTGCAGGGCCCAGCGCGCCATCCACTTGGGCAAGCGGCGCGGCCATTGCTCGAACAGGCCGAAGACCAGCACCAGCGCCAGGCCCACGCCGTACACCCGCGCCACCAGCTGCCACAGCTTCGCATCCCAGCCAAAGCTGAACAGCAAGGTGAACAACGCGCAAAGTATGGCGACCGTTCGCACGCGCCGCCAACCGAACAGGGCGCGCCAGTTCGAGGGCGGGGCGAGCGCGTTGAGCTGGGCGAAAGGGCTGGAGGTCATCTTGAGCGGATGTTAGGGGCAGGGGCTGATGAGGCGCTAGCGAAAGCGCTCGGCAGGCTTGTGGAAATAGTGGGTCGCGATGTAGCGCCAAGGCAGCACCAAGGGCGTCAGCACCACCCCAGCCAGACAGGCTTCAGCGGTCCCTTGCACGGCCGGCGTGATTGCGCCAGCCAGCCAAAGCGGATAGGCAATCGCCACGAGCCAGACGGTCTTCCAGATCAGCTCAAAGATCAGCAGGGGCAACATCTGCAGCGGGTAGCGTAGGCCCCAGACGCAAAGGATGGCCAGGCCGCTCAGCAGCGCCGCCGTTTCGCCTTTGCGCTGGGCCCACAAATCGCTGTGTTGCAACATGGACGGCCCGAAGGTGAACGCCAGACCCACGGTGACCAGAAGGTAGAAGGCGCGCAGCAGATTCAGCCGCCAGAGGGGGACATCGTTCATCGGAGTGATCGCCCTGAGAGGTTGCACGACGCAGGTCAGCCGAGCTTGGCCAGGCTCTTGCACACTTCTTCGACATTGGCCGGCTTGGCGCGCTTGTTGGCGATGAAGCGCTCGTAGGCTGCCTTGGCCTGCGCCTTGTCGCCCTTGGCCAGGAGGGTGTCTCCGAGGCGGTGGTCGATGGGGTAGTCGTCGGCACCAGCGAGCGTCTTGGCACGCTCGAACAGGCGTATGGCTTCATCCGGCTGGCCCAGCGCGGCCTGGACGCGCGCCCCGCCGTAGAAGCCCGCTGCACGGCCGGGTTGATCGCGTTGCAGAGACTCGTACAGGCTCTTGGCCTTGGCCAGGTCCTTGGCGTCCTTGACGAAGACGAGGGCGAGCTGCATGGTGGCTTCGCGCACTTCGTCGAGCATGGCGGCGTCCCTGGTTGGCTTGAGGGCCAACAACTCTGCTTCCATATCGGCCCACTTCCTGGCCTCACCCGCGATGTGCACGCGGATGATGCGCGCCGTCTCGGGTTGGCTGCCGCGCACGGCCGCCTCCAGATCCTTGGCCTTGGCGGTGCTGCCACCCATCATGCCGGGCACGGTCACGTAAAGCTTGGCCAGTTGCACCCGGGCCGTGAAGCTGGTCGGTTCCAACTCCAGGGTGCGAATCCAGAGGTCTTTCAGGCTGCCCACGCTGCGCATGGCCTTGACCATGCCCATGTTGAGCATTTGCACGCCGAGGTTTTGCGCCGCCGCCAGGTGGCAGACGGCCACGTTCGAGTGCTGTTCGGTGCAGAGCTTGGCCTGCTGGGCGCCGGCCTCCAGACGTTTGGCGTCAGTGGTGTCAGCAAGGCTCAAACCCAGGACCAGAGCTGCGCTGGCCTCGGCGTCAGCAGGGTTGGCCTTCAGGCGGGCTTGGGCCTGCTGTTCGAGCTCAGCGAACTTGCCGGCCCCATGCAGCAGCTCGAACTGAGCGTCCTTGAAGACGGCTGCTTGGGCGCTGCCCAACGAGGTGCCCAAGGCCAGGGCGGCCAGGACGGCGGTGATCAAACGGGTGCGGCGAGCGTGGGGCGTTTTCATGGTCAGTTGGCTTTCCGGGAGGACGGTTGCGGCTCGAAACCTGGAGCAGCAGGCCGATTGTTTTTGGGTTGCTTGCCCGCGCGCACCGCGTCTCAGACCAGCCACGCCGTGCCGGTACTCAAGCACGGCGGGCCGAGACGAGTGACGCTGCGGACGGCCTGGCCAGCGCTGGCGCCGTTGGTCCTCGCCAGGCGTCACTCGTCACGGCAGTGGCGTGCTTGATCGGGTGAAATCCTGCGGCAGTTGGGCACGGGCCACAGTAGCGACCTTGCCGCATTCACCGCACCGCCATGACAAGAGTTCCTCGCCTACTGCTGATCGGCCTCCTCAGCCTGCTCGCCTTGGTGGCACTGGCGGCCGCCCTGTTTGCCTACTTCCTTTACACCCCCGAGCCCGAGTTGCCGCAGCTCTCGGGCACGCTCGGCAAGGCCTCCATGAACGTGGCCGGCGTCGAGCGCAGCTACCGGACCTATGTGCCCAAGGGCCTTCCTAAAGGAGCGCCGCTGGTGCTGGTGATGCACGGCTCGGGGGAGGGCCCGCAGGCCATTCGCGTGGGCACCGGCTATGGCTTCGAGCGCCTCGCCGACCAGCACGGCTTTGCCGTGGCTTACCCCAAGTCCTTTGGCTTTGACTGGAACGATTGCAGCTCCATCGGCAACACGGCGGTGGACGGTGTGCGCGCTGACGATGCCGGCTTCCTGGCTGCGCTGGTGGAGAAACTGGTTGGCGAAATCGGGGTCGACCCGAACCGCGTGTTTGCGGCTGGGGTGTCGAACGGTGGCTCGATGGCCCTGCGCCTGGCGCTGGAGCACCCGAAGCGTTACCGCGCGGTGGCCGCCGCGCTGGCCAACGTGCCGGCGCCGCAGAACTTCCAGTGCCAGCCTGGCGCGCAGACCCCCTCGGTCATGATCCTGAACGGCACCGAGGACCCGCTGGTGCCTTATGCCGGCGGCGAGATCAACCTGCTGGGGCTGTTCTACAAGGGGGGGCAGGTCATCTCCTCCACGGCGTCGGCCCAGTACCTGGCGGACCGCAACGCCATCGCCGGCAAGCCCCAGGTCAACCTGACGCAAACGGCCCAAGGCACCCGTGTCGAACACGCGCGCTGGCAAGCGGCCGACGGTCGCACCGAGGTGGAGTTGGTGACCCTGCACGGCGCCGGCCACGGGCTGCCCCAGCCTTGGGCGCGCCGCCCCCGCCTCCTGGGCCCCTCCCCGATGGAGCCCAACGGCCCAGCCCTGATCTGGGCCTTCTTTGAGCGGCAATCGAAATGAGCGTCCTGCACATCGGCGCCGGCACGGTGGGCCTGCTGCTGACCGCGATCGCCGTGGTGGCCTTCAGCGCCTACCTCAAGGGCCTGGCCGCTGCAAGCCCGAGTGGCAAACCCCCGTGGGGTGTGGATGCCTGACCCCGACCGGCACCTTTGGCGCGGCGAGAAAATGGCAACGCGTGGCACCGGCTACGGCTGCGCCAGCAGCCGCTGCAACAATTCCAGCGTGGGGTAGCCATCTGCTGGCAGGCCGATGCTGCGCTGGTAGCGGCGAAGGCCCTCGCGGGTGGCAGGGCCCATCAGGCCGTCCGGCGCGCCGCTGGCAAAGCCGCGCTCGTTCAGGGCCACTTGCAGCGCGGTTGTCTGGGCGCGACTGAGGGCTTGCAGCTCGCGGGGCCACGGTGCCTGCACACCGGGCCCGCCGGCGAGTTGCTGCGCCAGCAGGCCCACGGCCAGTGCATAGCTGGTGGAGTTGTTGTAGCGGAGGATGGCCCGGAAGTTGGTGCCCACAATGAACGCCGGCCCGCGCGCGCCGGCGGGTTGCAGGATGCTGGCCTCGCCCAGTTCAGGCAGTGGCGCGCCCTCCAAGGCTTGCACGCCTTCGGCGGCCCACTGGGCGCTGGACTGCCGAAGTGCGGCGTCGGCCCGGCCGGGGTCGAAGCTGGGTGGCAGGCGCACCTCGGCGCCCCAGGGCTGGCCGGCCTGCCAACCCGAGTGCGCGAGGAAGTTCGCGGTGGAGGCCATCACGTCGGCCAGGCTGCCCCAGATGTCACGGCGTCCGTCGCCGTCCGCATCCACTGCATGGGCCAGGTAGGTGGTGGGCAGGAACTGCGTCTGCCCCATCGCGCCGGCCCAGGAGCCGATCATCTGCGCGTGCTCGATGTCGCCGTTTTGCAGGATCTTCAGCGCTGCGATCAGTTGGCTGCGCGCCCAGGCACCTCGGCGGCCCTCGTAGCCCAGCGTGGCCAGTGCGTCGATGGTCGGGATGTTTCCGAAATTGCCGCCGTAGTTGCTCTCGATACCCCAGATCGCCACCACGATCGCGGGCGGCACACCGTAGCGTGCGGCCGCGGCGTCGGCTTCGGCGCGGACCTCGGCCAACTTGATCTGGCCCTGCGACGCGCGCTGCCGCGACACGGCGCTGTCGAGGTAAGCCCAGATCGGGCGGCTGAACTCGGGCTGCGCACGGTCGGATTCCAGCACGCGGGGCAGGTACTGCACGTCGTCGAATGCCGCACGCAGTGTGGCCTCGTCGATGCCTGCCGCCAGTGCGCTGGCGCGAAAGGCCGCTACCCAGGCAGCAAAGGCCTGCTCGGTCGCGGCTCCGCTGGCCGCGGCGTCGGCCGGCACGGCAGCAGCGGGAACTGTGAATGGGGTCGATGCCGGCGGTTCCGGCGCAGGCAGGGGCGCACCCGCACAACCCGCCAGGGCGGCAAGCACCAGCGCCGCGGGCAGGCGGCGCCGGGTCGAAGAACGGTGTTCGTGCATCTCGCCGATTCTGCGCGGCGACCGGCGGCCCCTCAATGCGCCAGGTTGTCTGTCGCGCGGATGAACTTCGCCACGCTGTCATGCAGCGCACGCAGCGCGGCCGGGTCGTCGTACATCATGTGCCCGGCAGCGTAGTGGTGCACCTCGATGTTCTGGCGCAGCGCGGCCGGCAGCGGCAGGTGATCGAGCTCGTACTCGGCGGCAAAGAAGGGCGTGGCCAGATCATAGTAGCCGGCGTGCATCATGACCTTCAGCCGCGGGTTGATCTTCATCACCGCGGCCAGGTCGGGCATCACGTTGGTGGTGATCGACTCAGCCTGATCGGTACCCGGCGGCTGGTGCTTGTAGTCCCAGTTCTGCCACACCTCGGCGGAGGGCTTGTAGCGCTGGTCCGCGCCGAATTTCAGCACCGTGCGCAGGTAATGGTTGTAGGCGGCCACATAGGCCGGGCTGATGGCCGCCGATTGCGGATCGTAGGATGACTCTTTGTCGAGCTTGTCGAGCGCCGGGCCAGCGTAGCGGCTGTCCAGCCGGCCGACGACCTGACCCCGGTCTGCCAGCAAGGTCTGCCCGAACATGCCACCGTTGACGCGCAGATCGGCCCGGTCCAGATAGTCCTCGCTGAGCCCGATGTAGCGGCTGAGCTTGCCGATCAGTGTGCGGCGTGTCGTTGCGTCCAGCGCGGTGCCGGCCGCCAGCGCGGGCAGGTACTCGGCCAGGGCAAAGCGGCGCACCTGGGCCAGCAGCGGTTCGAGCGCCGTGCTGTCGCGCGGGAACTCGGGCAGGCGGCGGTGGTACCAGGCCGTGGCCGCCATCGTCGGCAGGGCCAGCGCATAGGGCAGGTCGACACCCGGGTTGAGTTGCGGTGCATCGGCCGACAAGTCGAAGTTGAGCACTTGCGACAGCAGCATCACGCCGTTCAGGTCAATGTCCTCGTTGCTTTGCAGCATGGCCGCGAGCACCGCCGTGCGCGTGGTGCCGTAGCTCTCGCCGAACAGGTACTTCGGCGCATTCCACAGGCTGTGCTGGGTCAGGAACTGCTTGATGAATCGAGCGAAGGCACCGGCATCCTGATCGACACCGTAGAACTCCTTTTCCTTCTCCTTGAGCTTCTCGCGCTCCTTGTCGTGATCCCTGTCGACCGCCACGATGCGGCCCAGGCCGGTGCCTGGCGCGTCGATGAAGACGAGGTCGGTCACGTCGAGCAGCGAGAACTCGTTGTCGACCATCTTGTAGGGCGCCGCCGGGCCGCGCTGGCCGTTTGCCGTGAGCACCCGCAGCGGCCCGAACGCGCCCAGATGGAGCCACAGGCTCGCCGAACCCGGGCCGCCGTTGTAGAGAAATGTCACCGGGCGCGGCGCGGCGCTCGGGCTGGTACCGCGCTTGAAGTAGGCCACGTAAGACATCGTGGCGCTGGCTTCGTCCTTGCTGTCGTCCACCACCAGAAGGCCGGCGACGGCACGGTAGTCGACCTTCTGCCCGCCGATCTGCACCGAGCCCGTGGTCTCGTGCGACTTGGGCTGCAGACGTTCATCGCGCGCAGGGTCGCGGTAGGCGGCATTCGGCGCGTCCTCCGGAGGCGCCGCTCGCGCGGCCACCGTCAAGGCCGGCAGGGTGGCGGCGCAGGCCAACAAGATGAAGGCGGCGCGGCGCCGCAGAAAGCTGTGGGGCATGGGCAGGCTTGGTGAAACGACCAAGCCGGCATCATCGCCGATGCGGCACCTGCCGCCGGCACGGGCGGCAGCGATCAGCGTGGCAGGTAGTCGTTCGGTTCCACGAGTTGCCAGCCGGGCTGCGTCTGCACGCAGTGGCGCAGCAGGTAGGCATGGCCGGAGCCATAGAGCACCACCCAGCGATCTCCCGGCCGGGCCAGTTGCACCAGCCGCGCGCAAATGGCTGTGTTGCGCGCCGACCAAGCGGCCAGAAGCGCCGCTCCGGGCTGCTGCCGGCCGTGGCCGAAACGCAGCGCTCCGGTGTACCAGGCGTGGTCCGCAGCGATGCGCTCGGGCCGATTGATCTCGCGCAGCAACTGACCCACGGACGACTGCGCCTGCTGCGCCTCGAACGCCGCCGTTTGTGCACCGATCTGGTCCAGGCTGCGCTGGAAGGCCTCGGCCTGACCGTTCGCCTTGGCCCAGGCCTCGACGGGCTCGAAGGGGAAATCCCCCTCGGCATCGATGCCATGGACATCGGACAGCCCGGCCTGTGCGGCCAGGCGGTAGCCGATCTGGTTGATCTCGTTGCGCACGTCGCGGCCCTCGCCCGCCCGGTAGGCCCGGTAGGCCGGCATCGCCGCCCAGGGCCGGTCGTCGGCCAACGCCTCCACCGCCACCCGCGTGGGGCGGAAAGCCGCCAGCGCGTCCACCGCCGCGCGCACTTCGGCCTGCCGCTTCGGCGCGAGCACGTCGTCGACGCGGGCGTTGCTGACATCGAGGCCCGGGTTGCCGAAGTGATAAGCCCCCAGCACCATCACCTTCACAGGTTCGGCCGCCACCACCGAGCCCCACCCTAGACACCAGGCCATGGCCACGCAGATTGCACGCATGAGTTGGATCCTTTCAGCCCACAGACAGGCCGCCAGCCTATACCCGGCCAAGCTGGCGAAGTACGGCCTGCGACGAACCCTCGCCACCGACCGACAGCCTGCTCCATGAGCCGCCCGGCCGGACAGGGAAAGCAGGTATGCATCGCCGAGGTTGACGACAGCACAATGTCGGACAAACGCGGCCGATCGCCCGTTTCCCACGCTGAAAGGCAGAGCCCCATGAACCTGCTCCGACTCGTTCGCACCCTGCGTCTCCTGCCCGCCCTGGCCATCATGTCGGTGGGCGGCCAGGCGGTGGCCAGCACGCTCAACCAGAACGTCTCCTGGACCATCGACCGCGCCGGTACCAGCACCAAGTACCGAGTCGTCGCCTACGGCGACTCGATCTATGCCGGTTACAACGGGTCGATCAGCAATGCGGCCAAGTTTGCCGCGCCGACCGTGGATGCCGAGTACCTTTCTGCCCTCTGGGGTGCCGACATCGAGAGTGTGCGCCGCGCCAAATCTGGCGCCGTGGCGTCAGATGTCTACAAGAGCAAGATCGTGGGCGAGCGCTCGTACATGCAGGCCAGCAGCACGCGCGTGGTCACGTTCGAGATGTGCGGCAACGACGGCCTGCAGGCCCGCAGCGCGCTGAAGGACCAATCCGGCACCTGCAACTACAACGTGCTCGCCACGGCCGAGGCCAACTGCAAGACGTACGTCGCTGCGGCGATGGATTACATCAACGCCAATGCGTACGCCGGTGTCAAGCTGAAGGTCATCTCCAACCTGTTCTACCCAGGGTATGCAGCCGACAACGTGCAAAGCAATTGCCGGGATCCAGGCACCGGCGCCACGGTCAACCTGCAGGACAAGTTCCTGCCGGCCCTGGCGCGCATGAACTACTGGATGTGCGAGTACGCGCGGCAGAAGGGCTTCCAGTGCGTGGACAGCTTCGCCGACTACATGGGCGCCGACTACGACAATACCCGCCACAACGTCGGCTTCGAAGTGGTGGTGTTCCACCTATTTGGTACACCAACTACGACCGCAATGCCGACGGGCTGGTCGATTCCGAAGCGCTGCGCTACATGCCAGGCGAAAGCGAATCCAACTACGTGACCCGCATCACGTCGACCCTGCGCTCGACAATCCGAGATGCCAACACGCACTTCGTGTCGGCCACCAGCAGCTACGACTACATCCAGTCCGACGACACGCACCCCACCTACTCCGGGGGCACCGTCACTGCCGGCCTGTTCGGCGGCAGCACCGGCAAGGGGGCTCCGCGCTACAGCAACATCACGGGCGGCAAGAACCCGATCTGGAACCAATATGGCCACGAGCGCATGGGCTGGCGGCTGTCCACCTCCAACCCGATGGCGCCCTGACCTGCGGGCCGCATGGTGAACCGGCAGCATGGCGGCCGGAGCGGCAGGACCTGGCGCCCCGCCTGGGGCTACACGCTGCTGGCGCTGGCGCTGCTGGGTGGGTCAGGCTGGCTGCTGCTGGGCCTGCAGGACGACGCTGGCGTGGAGGCGTCGCCAACGCAGCCCGCCGCCGCCTCGGCGTCTGCCGCGCCGATGGCCGAGTGGCACGCTGCGGCGTCGGCCGCACCAGTGCCGGATCCGGCTCTTGCCGGGGCATCGTCCCCCGCGCCGCCCGCGGCCTCCCGGCCCAGCGATGACCTGGCGGCCCACGTGCCTCCGGGGACGGTGCCCACGATGAACCAGGTCATCGAGCGCCTGCACCAACAAGGCGTACGCACCGGGCTGGGCGCCTTCAACCCACCCGGGACCCGGCCCCCGCTGATCGGGCTGGCCGTGCCGGCAGATTTCGAGTTGCCGCCAGGCTACGTGCGGCACCACCAGGCCACCGACGACGGCCAGCGCATCGACGCCATCCTGATGTTCGACCCCGACC
>CAYJEC010000070.1:0-10624 GCA_964369025.1 uncultured Ideonella sp.
AGCGATGCAGCCGGTGCCGGGCATGGGCAGCGCTCCGAAGCCCCGCGGCTGGATGGCCGGTCTGAAGGGCAAGCGATGACCCAGCTGGCCCTGGTCATCGACCTCAACGTCTGCGTCGGCTGCCACGCCTGCGTGACGAGCTGCAAGCAGTGGAACACCTCGGGCGCGGCCGGCCCCCTGGTCGACGAGCAGCCCTACGGCAAGGACCCCACGGGCACCTTCTTCAACCGCGTGCAGACCTTTGAAGTGGGCGAGTTCCCGTCCACGCAGACGGTGCACTTCCCCAAGAGCTGCCTGCACTGCGAAGACCCGCCCTGCGTGCCGGTGTGCCCCACCGGCGCCAGCTACAAGCGCGCCGAGGACGGCATCGTGCTGGTCGACTACGACAAGTGCATCGGCTGCAAATACTGCAGCTGGGCCTGCCCTTACGGCGCGCGCGAGTTCGACGAAGAGCGCAGTGTGATGACAAAGTGCACCTTGTGCGTGGACAGGATCTACGACACGCTGCTACCGCCGCAAGACCGCAAGCCCGCGTGCGTGAAGGCTTGCCCGACCGGCGCGCGTCTGTTCGGCGACGTCAATGATCCGGAGTCCGATGTGTCGAAGGCGATCCGCGACGCCGGCGGTTATGCCTTGATGCCCGAATGGGATACCAAGCCCGCCAACCGTTATCTGCCGCGTCGCATCACCGAAACGACGACTGGCGTGACGATGTCAGAGCCCGCGGCCACGGGTCCTGTTGCCCACCACGCTGCCTCGCACCCATGAATCCCGCCTTCTCCATCGTCTTTTTCACCACGCTGGCTGGCAGTGCGCAGGGCTTGGTAGTGACACTGGGCATCGCCGTATTGACTTCGGTGCCACTGGGCGCCGACTTCCTTCTGGTTAGCTTGGCGGTTGCCGAACTGCTGATGCTGCTTGCACTGGGCTGCTCCTTCTTGCACCTGGGCCACAAGATGCGCGCCTGGCGCGCGGTACTGATGTGGCGTACTTCTTGGATGTCGCGCGAGGTGATCGTGTTGCCAGCATTCATCGCAGTGGTCGGGTTGTGGTGGCTGGTGATTGCGCTGCACGCCAGCGTGCTGCCCCGCCTGCTGGCGCCGGTGCTCGCGATCCTGGTCGCTTTGGGACTGTGGTTCTGCACCGCGATGATCTACGCATGCCTGCGGTTCGTACAGGAGTGGGCCCATCCGCTCACGGTCGTCAACTACACGGCGATCGGGCTGTCGTCTGGCCTGGTGCTGGCGGGTGCGCTGGCGACGGTTGGCGGAGAACCTGTCTTCGCCAAGGTGCTGGTCCCCTGGACGCTCACCGTCACCGTGGCGGCAGGCCTGACGCGGTGGGCGTCGCTGCACCGCAATGCGGCCCTGCGTCCGCGTTCGACCGTGCAATCGGCCACCGGCCTGCGCTCGCCGCGCGTGGTGCAGAAGGCCATGGGCATGACCGGGGGCTCATTCAACACGCGGGAGTTCTTCCACGGGCTTGACTCGCGATCTCTGCGACACGTCAAGTGGGGCTTCCTGCTGTTTGCTTTCGGCCTGCCCGTCGTGTTGCTCCTCTATCTGCTCACGGGCGGCGCTCCGCGCGCGTGGCTGGCGGCGTTGGCGATGCAGTTCGCCGGGGTGGTGGCCGAGCGATGGTTCTTCTTCGCCGAAGCGCGGCACCCGCAGAATCTCTACTACCAGACCGTATCCTGAACAGTCCGGTGCAGTGCGCCGCTCTGTCCTGTGACTATCCGGTGGCGGCCGCCAAGGCCGCCTTGACCCGCGGCACCTTGGCCAGGGTGTCATTGGCACTGGCAGTCCACTTCGTGGCGAAGCGCAAGTCCTCGGGTACGCCGGTCCGTTGTCTGCGCACCGGATCCTCGGCCCAATCCTCGTGTAAATCTTGTTGCCACGCCAGCGGCACGCTGCCCTGTTCGCACGCCAGCGACATGCTCATCGCGACATGGAAGTTGTCCTGGGTGCCCAGCATCCCGCAGTATTGCCAGGCCACTACCCCGAGTGCTTGCCCTTCTTCGGGAACCCCGTGTCGTCGATGATCCACCAACCGCCCCGGCTGAAGTCCATCTGCGGCACGATCCAATGACAGACCTGACGCAGCATCTCGTGATCGGACCAGTCCGCCTTGGCCACGAAGTGATGTAGGCTTGATACCGGGCGCTGGTGTGCATGGGGTCTACGCGCGCAGCCATTGGCTCTACGCTCTTGCGCGCCAGCGGCAGCATCAGCCCAGTGCAGTAGCCCTTGAATCTTGCGTGACGATCCAAATGCCCCAGCCCCGAAGACAAGTGGCCCATGTACTGGTCAATTCGTCTCATCCCCCGGCGACAACGTTTGCCACCTGAAATTGCCGCTCCCAGCATGTGCGATGGCAGGATCAGGACAAGTCGAAGTCCATTGATCGCACGAAGCTGCCCCAGTTTGCACGCTGCGAACTTGCATATTGCTCGGTGCGCTCGTCGGACCAGCGGCGCGGTGGCGCAGCCCCCGGTGGTAGAACCGCTGCGCGCGCGGCGACGTAACGGCGGTCGAAATCGTCCACCGCGGCGTCGTCTTCAGGCTTGCCTATACAGTCGACGTGGAATGTCGCGTCCAGTGCCAGCCGCGGGTTGACGCGTCGCTGCTGGGACGGATAGCCAATGCATAGGCCGGCCACAGGCACCACACGCTCGGGCAATTCCAAGACCTTGGCCAGCAAATCTGGTTTGTTGCGGATCATGCTGATCGGGCAACTCACCAAGCCAGCAGCGCTGGCGGCATGGATGAAGTTCATCATCACCAGTGCGGCGTCGACCGTTGGGTTGAAAAAGCTATCAAGGTGATCGTTAGCGAAGGCCTGTGCGCGGCGTTCAAACAGGCGCTTGAAGCGCCTGCCATTGGCGCAGAAGATCAGCAGCGCTGGGGCATCGGCCATCCAGGGCATGTTGGGGACAAGTGCGTGGATCGCTGCGCGCCGTGCTGGGTCGCGAACGTCAATGAGATCGGCCTGTTGCAAGAAACTCTTGGATGGTGCCGAGAGTGCGCAAGCCGCGAGCAGCTTCACGAGCGCGGGCGGTACTGGAGCTGTCGACCATGCCCGATGCGATACGTGACTCGCGATGCGCAGCAACTCGGCCACGCCGCTCATGCCCTCGGGCAGGTCGACTGCGTGACCGAAGCGGGCGGCCAGCACTCCGCGAAGCGCAGCGGCTTCATCGACGGAGTCAGTGAACTCGTTCACGACGCTATGTCCTTGCTCTTGCGCAGCTTTCTCGAGATCCGTGACCGCGACTGCGTACCGCCGGCTACCTGTGCGGGAAACGTGACCGCCACCAGCTTGGCTTCCGACATGCCACGCAACAGTTCTGGTGCATCAGACGTACAGCACGATCTCTTCGAACCATCACACCTGGTCACGCTGGGTGCGGGTGTGATGCTCGCATCGGTCGCGGTCGTCACCAGCGCTCACGCGCCATTGTCCCCGCATCAGCGACGCATGCGCGTGCCATCGCGGTCATCGTTACGCGGCCTCCAAGGGCGCGACCAGCGATACACCTGGGATGTGGATGCCGTTGGGACGGCCATTGGCAGACACTTCCTGGTAGTTGTCAACAAAGACCGGCGGCAACTCGGGCCCGTCTGCGCAGGCCAGCCAGAGTCGCAGCAGGTGGCGCCGACGCTCGGGCTCCGGCCAGTCCTCGTAGGCGCTGCGACCGTGGAAGACGCTGTGGTTGCACAGCAGTTGGATGTCGCCGGGGCGGAATTCCATGTCCAGGCACAGCGCCGGATCCTGCATCACCCGATCCATCAGGTCGAGCGCCTCGATCTGGGTTGCGTTCAGTCTCGGCACACCGTCGAGCAACTGGCCCTTGTTGATCGCGCTGCGCACGTAGTTGGCGATCATCCGCCCCTTCATCGGCATGAAGACCGGCAGCTCTATCCACGGCCGGCGGCTCTTGTCGGTTTCGCCCCAGCGGGTGCGGCAGAACGGCTTCATCAGTTCGCGCGCCATGTCCGGGCGCAGAGCTGCGAACTCGTTGAACACCGAGGTCGAACTGACGATCGACGACAGGCCGCCTGTGCGGCCGGCGCGCCAACACAGCAGACCGACGATATCGCCGGAGTCGGTGTGGTACGGTAACCTGGCGCTGGTCTGATAGCCCCGTGCTAGCGGGTCGTAATAGTCTCGGCCGAGGTCCTTGACGTGGCCGAGCACATGGCCCAGCGCATTCTGCGAGCAGGCTTCACCCAGATGGGTACCTAGCCCCCAGTAGGCGATGGCGGCCTCGCGCAGCGTCCAACGGTCGACCGGCAGCCCCCGCAGCAGCACGAAACCGCGGCCATGGAGCACCTCACGGCGAATCGCCTCAAGCACCGGCGCCAGATTCGGCAACGGGAATTCATCGCGCCCAACCTGCAGGATCTCCAGACCCTGCGCGCTCACCGCTGCGACCGCGGCGTCGATCTCGGCGATCTCAGCCGTGCGCCACGTGCGAGTCCATTCGTCGCGGCGCCGGGCCATATCCTCGCCACGCCAGGCTTGGGGCCCGTCGTATCGCGGCAGTGGCGTCGCTGCATCCTGGCTGGCGCGCTCCATCATCTGACTGCTCATCGATCGCACTCCCTCGTTCAGGTTGGAAATTCGTGTTGCGGTGTTCCGCGCGCGGGCGTGTTTTCAGGCATCCAGCGGGAAATGGCAGGCCACCCGATGTTCTTGCGCGAGTTCGCGCATCTCGGGCACCTCGTTTGCGCACCGCGTCTGCGCCCGCGGGCACCGGGTGCGGAAGCGACAGCCGCTGGGCGGATCTATCGGTGACGGCAGCTCTCCCTCGAGGATCGGCCTGTCGGACGCGTCGTAACGCGTCGGGCGGTCGACGCGCGGCACGCAGGCGAGCAGCGCGGCGGTGTAGGGATGGCGGGGCCGCGCGTACATTGCGTCGGCAGGCGCGAGCTCACAGAGTCTGCCGAGGTACATCACCGCGACCCGGTCGCTGACCTGCTTGATCACCGCAAGATCGTGCGAGATGAAGATCATCGTCAGGCCGTAGCGCGCCTTCATGTCCTCGAGCAGGTTCAGGATCTGCGCCTGCACCGACACGTCGAGCGCGGAGACCGGTTCGTCGCAGATCAGGAACTGCGGGTCCGCGACGATCGCGCGCGCGAGGCTGATCCGTTGGCACTGACCCCCAGAGAACTCATGGGGTCGCCGCGACCAGACCGCGTGCGGGTCGAAGCCGACCGTCTCGAGCGCTCGCTCGACCCGGGCAAGGATCTCCGCCTCGCCGAAGCCGCCAGCGATCCGCAGCGGCTCGGCGACGATCTCGCCGCAGACCCGCCGCGGGTTCAGCGACGAGATCGGATCCTGGAACACCATCTGCAGCCGGCGCCGCTGGCGTCGCCGCACGTCGCCCTGCATCGCCGAGATCTCGTCGCCGTCGAGCCATACGCTGCCCGATGCGGGACGGGGCAACTGGATGATCGCCCGCCCGGTGGTCGACTTGCCGCAGCCGGATTCGCCGACCAGTCCGAGGGTCTCGCCGCGACGGACGTCGAAGCTCACACCATCGACCGCGTTGAAGCTGCGATTGCCCGCGGTTGGATAGCTGCATACTAGCCGGTTGACCTGCAGCAGCACGTCGACAGCCGGCGCTGCCCTGGCGGCTACCGCGGATTCGTCGATCATCGTGCCTCCTCAGTGCGATCCAGCACCGGACGTGGATACCAGCAGGCGTAAACGTGTGCGCCCGTTCCCGGCAGAGGCGTCTCTTCAGCACAGCGCTCCCGTGCGTACGGGCAGCGCGCGCGAAACGCGCAGCCGCTCGGCAGTGCCGTTGGAACGGGGGGGCGACCGCGAATCGCCTCGAGTCGACCGTGGCTAGGCGCGTCCAGGCGCGGGATCGAGCGCAGCAGGCCCTCGGTGTACGGCATCCGCGGCGCTGCGAGAACTTCGGCGGCCGGGCCGCGTTCGACGATGCGTCCCGCGTACATCACCGCAATCTCGTCGGCGAGACCGGCGACGGTGCCGAGATCGTGACTCACAAAGATCATCGCCATGTGGTTGTCGCGCTGGTACTGCTTGAGCAGGCGCAGGATCTGCGCCTGGATGCTGACGTCCAGCGCGGTCGTCGGCTCGTCGGCGATCAGCAGCCGGGGCCTGCACGCGAGCGCGATTGCGATGAGCACCCGCTGGCGCAGCCCGCCCGAAAGTTGGTGCGGGTACTCGTCGAGTCGCCGCTCGGGCAGCGGGATGCCGACGTCGACGAGCAGCTCGTGCGCCCGCGTGCGAGCCGCGGCGCGATCCATCCCCAGGTGATGACGCACCACTTCGGCGATCTGCTCGCCGATGCGCAGCACCGGGTTCAGCGAGGTCATCGGGTCCTGGAACACCATCGCGATGTCGCGGCCGCGGATCGCGCTCATCTCGCGCTCGGACAGCGATCGCAGGTCGCGACCGTCGAACAACACCCGTCCTCCAGCGCGGATACCCGGCGGCTCAGGCACGATCCCCATGATCGAGCGCGCAAGCATCGACTTGCCCGACCCGGACTCGCCAACGACCGCGAGCGTTTGCCCGCGTCCGACCGACAGGGTGACGCCGTCGACCACCCGCGCCAGGCCTCCCCGCGTGCGGATATGGGTCTTCAAGTCATCGATCGCGAGCAGCGGCTCGGCGACCACCGTGCTTGGGTCCAGCTGCAGTACGCGGGGCGCCATCGGCTCGGCCAAGTTCGCTCTCATGATTCGGTCGTCCTGATGTCATAGGCGCGCTGCGCGCGCTCGCCCAGCACGTTCAGTGAGATCACGGTAAGGAACATCGCAGCTGCGGGCACAAAGATCACGTGCGAGGCAATCGCCAGGTTCGCGCGTTCGCTGCTGATGATGCTGCCCCAACTCGGCGCCGGCGGTGGCACGCTCAGGCCTAGGAAGCCGAGCGAGGCTTCGGCAAGCACCGCGATCGCGAACATGACCAGGCTGTAAGACAGCAACGGGCCGACCAGGTTAGGCAGGATCTCGCGGAGCAGGATCCGCGCATCGCCTGCGCCGAGCGCCCTGGCGACCAGAACGAACTCGCGGCCACGGAACACCAGCGTGCTCGCACGGGCGATCCGCGCAAAGGCCGGCACGAACAGGATGCCGATCGCCAGCGTCACGTTGGCAAGCGAGCCGCCAAGGTTCGCGACGATCGTGATCGCGAGCACCAGCGCTGGAAACGCGAGCAGCACGTTCATGAAGCCCATGATCAGCCCCTCGGCAAGTCCGCGGTAGTAGCCGGCGACCAACCCAAGCCCGCCACCCGCCAGCAGCCCGATCGCGACCGATCCGAGGCCCACGGATATGGAGATCCGGGCACCGTAGACGACGCGGGACAGCAGATCCCGGCCGATCGAGTCGGCGCCCAGCCAATGCTCGGCGCCGGGTGGCGCGAGCATGCTGATCAGGTCCTGTGCGCCGGGATCAGGGATCGGTAGCAGTGGCGCGAAGGCCGCAAGCAACACCACCAGACCCAGCCAAAACAGCGCCAGCACGACCGGCAAGTCCCGCAGGGGCGGCAGGATCGCGCGGCGCGGCGCCCGGACGCTCGGGGCGGCCGGAGCGACCGACAGGTCGAACGTGTCTTCAGCCATGACTAGTCCTCGGATCGAGCATTCTGTAGATGCCGTCAACCGCGGCATTGATCAACACGAAGGCCACCGCGACGAACAGGACAATGCCCTGCAGAACCATGTAGTCCTGCTGGTACACCGACTGGATCAGCAACTGGCCGATGCCGGGCAGCGCGAACAGCACCTCAACGATGATCGTGCCCCCGATGAGCCGACCGATGTTGACGCCAATGACCGTGATCAACGAAAAGGACGAGGGCCGCAGCGCGTGCGACAGCAGAATCCGCCGCGTCGGCATGCCCTTGGCGCGGGCGACTGCGATGAAGTCCTGCTGCAGCGTCCGGATCATGTCCTCGCGCAACAGGCGCAGGTAGACCGGGATCTCGGCCAGCGCAAGGGCCAATACCGGCAGCGCGACCGATTGCAAGTTCTCGAGCACGTCCTCGTCAAGCGACACGAAGCCAGTTGCCGGCAGCCATCCGAGCTGGATCGAGAACAGATAGATCAGCAAGATTCCGATGAGGAACGGTGGCGTCGACAACAGTCCGAGCGCACCCACCATCGTCACCCGATCGACACCGCGGCCGGGCCTCCAGGCACTGACGATCCCGCAGGGCACGGCCACCGCCAGCGCGATGATCTGCGTCAACACGAGGATCTCGATCGTGACGGGCAGGCGCTGCAAGATCATGTCCAACACCGACTCATCGGTCCGGTACGAGGCGCCGAAATCGCCCTGTGCCGCGTCCGCGAGCCAGTCGAAATAGCGCACCGCCATCGGCCGGTCGAGCCCGAGCTTCTGGCGCCACAGCGCGATGTTGGCCGGCGTCGCATCCTCGCCGAGCAGCGCCAGCACCGGGTCGCCCGGCAGCAGGTTCGCGAGCACGAAGGTTGCGACCGTCACGCCCCAGACGACGAGCAACAGTGAGACAAAGCGGCTGCTCAGCCAGCGGGTGGTCATGCCCGCCCTCTACTTCGCGAGCCAGACTTGGCCGACTCTTGGCAGGCCGTCAGGAATCTTCGGCAGGCCTTGCAGCTTGCGACTGGTCAGGAAGAAGTTCGTGCTCGGGAACAGGAACAGGTAGCTCCCGTCAGCCGCCAGCAACTGCGAAACCTGCGTGTAGATCGCGAGCCGCGTCTTCGGATCGAATGTGCCACGCCCGACTTCAAGCAGCCGATCCATTTCGGGGTTCGCGTACTGGGTGTAGTTGCGGGTACTCTTCGAGTGAAAGAACGGATAGACGTTCATGTCCGGATCGCCGCGCCCTGGCCAACGGAAGTACATGCCGTCGAAGTCGTGTTTGATTGCCTTGCCGATCAGTTGCAGTTGCTCCAATTGTTCGATCTTCACCTCGATGCCGACCTTTTGCCACATTTGCTGCAGCACCTGCGCCATCTGCACACTATCGGGCGTTGCCGTCACCGAGAACGTGAACTTCACCGGTTTGCCGTATTCCTTCAGCAGCGCACGCGCTTTCGCGGGATCGTAGGCTGGGAATTTCACATCCTGGCGCCCGGATGCCAGTCCGGGACCAAAAGGCTGGTTCGCGAGGGGGTAGATCCCACGGAAGAGCGTCTTCAGGATTAGCGCCCGGTCGGTCGCATGGAACAGCGCCTGGCGCACGCGCGGATCATTCGTCGGTTCGCGCTTCGCATTGAACATCGCGAAAACGGAGCCGAGCCCCGGTGACTCGACCAGTTGGACCCGCGTCGTGCCCGACTTGGCTGCCGCGACGTCCTGCGCTGACGGCACCGCCGAGAGCTGGATGTCACCGGCGGTCAGGCTGGCCATGCGCGTCTGCTGGTCCGGGATCGGCCGGTAGACGACGCTGTCGAGGTAGGGCAAGCCTTTCTGCCAGTAGTCGGGATTGCGCTCGACCTTCAGCGATACACCGCGCTTCCATTCGACCAGCCGGAACGGCCCGGTTCCCACTGGCGTGTCTGCGTACTTGAGGCCCGCTTCCTGCGCCTTGCGAATCGCGGTCGGCGAGGTCGCCATGCCGGGCACGTCGGCCAGCACCGCCGGGAAAGCGGCGTCCGGCGTCTTCAGTGTGAACACGACCGTATCTGGGCCGGTCGCGTCAACGCTCTTGATCCCGACGACGTTCGCCTGGCAGCGGCAACCGTTGGCCGGATCCATCAGCCGCCGGACGTTGAATACCACCGCCGCGGCGTCAAGCGGCGTGCCATCGTGGAACTTGATACCGGTACGCAGCTTCAGTGTGTAGCTGGTGCCGTCGCCAGAGACCTTCAGCGACTCGGCCAGATGCGGGACGATCTCGCCCTGCGCGTTCATGTCCATCAGCGTCTCGTAGAAAGACGTTGCAACCATGCGTTCGACGAGGGCTCCCATGATCAAGGGATCGAAGCCTGGGAAGTCGGCTTCGAGACCGACGTTGAGGGTACCGCCGTGCCGAGGCTCGGCGGCCGTCGCTGACGCGCCGAGCAGTCCGACGGTCAGCAGCGTGAGGGCCGTGTCGCGGCCGAGGCGTGCGGCGCGGCCCACGTAGCCGCGCAGGCAGATGGAAAGTTCAGTGCGCATCCGGATGTCTCCACATCTTTCTTTGGCAGGCGGGCGCTCTGCGGGCGAGCCCAGTCCCGGTCTGCTTCCGGCACTTCACCGCCCCCGAAGGGCGGCGGTGCTCAATTAAAGTCTCGGCGCGGTCGCCGAGGATCAGGCGGCGATCGCAGTGCGCTCGGGCGTTTGGGCCCGGTAGAACGGACGATCGCCCTTGATCGTGACCCGGTTGCCGCTGCGTACGTTCGGGAAGTAGTCCCACAGCGCGTGGTGTTGCGCACAGCGGTTGTCCCAGAAGGCGATAGAGCCGACTTCCCAGCGGAACCGGCATTGGAACTCGGGACGCGCACAGTGGGCGTACAGGTAGCCCAGCACCGCGTCGCTCTCGCGCCTTGAGAGCTGCGGAATGTGGCTGGTGAAGCTCGCATTGACGTAGATGCTCTGCCGGCCGGTTTCCGGGTGGGTGCGGATCACCGGATGCTCGTTGACGGGGAAGGATTTGCGGGTGTCGTCGCGCTGAC
>CAYJEC010000071.1:0-10505 GCA_964369025.1 uncultured Ideonella sp.
TGCCTTCACCGACCTGCAGAGCTTCCTCGACATCTACTACGCCGGGGCCAGCGTGCTGCTGAAGGAGCAGGATTTCTTCGACATGGCCTGGGCCTACTTCGAGAAGGCGGCCGCCGACAACGTGGTCCACGCCGAGTTGTTCTTCGACCCGCAAACCCACACCGACCGCGGCGTGCCGTTCGAGGTGGTGATCGGCGGCCTGCACCATGCCTGCCAGCGCGCCCATGCCGAACTGGGCATCAGCGCCTCGCTGATCCTGTGCTTCCTGCGCCACCTGAGCGAGGACGCTGCGATGGCGACGTTGGAGCAGGCGCTGCCCTACCGCGGCCATTTTATCGGCGTCGGCCTGGACAGCTCCGAGCGCGGCCACCCGCCGGAGAAGTTCGCGCGCGTGTTCGCTCGCTGCCGCGATTTGGGCCTGCGCATCGTGGCCCACGCTGGCGAGGAGGGGCCGCCCGCCTACATCGTCAGCGCGCTGGAGGTGCTGCATGCCGAGCGCATCGACCACGGCGTGCGCTGTGTCGAAGATCCTGCGCTCGTCGAGCGCCTGGCCGCAGAACGCATGCCGCTCACGGTCTGCCCGCTGTCCAACGTCAAGCTGTGCGTGTTCAAGACCATGGCCGAGCACAACCTGCCGGCGCTGCTCGCCGCAGGCCTCGTGGCCACCGTCAACTCGGATGACCCGGCCTACTTCGGCGGCTATCTGAACGAGAACTTCGTGCAAACTTTTGCCGCATTGCCACAGCTCGGCCCACGTGAGGCCTACACGCTGGCCCGCAACAGCTTCGAGGCGAGCTTCGTGGAACCCTCGGTACGCGAGGGCTGGGCCCGCCAACTCGACGACGTGTTCGCAGCGGCCGCGACCTGAGTGGTGGGACACCCGGTGCCGGGTGACCGGCCCCACCCGCCAAGCGGGTAACCAGCCGGTTTGGGGCGGCCCTGCGCTCGGCTGATCTGCCCTTGCGCGTTGGCGCGCCGTGGCGCAGGATCGCCTCTGGAGGCCCGCCATGAAAATTCTGCTGCCGATCGACGGTTCCGAGGTATCGCTCGAGGCTGTCCGCCATGCCATTGCATTGCGGCGGGAGGGGCTTCGTGCCGAGTTCGTGCTGGCCAACGTGCAGGAGCCGGCCACGCTGTACGAGATGGTGCGTGCCCCTGACCCGCAGATGCTCGACGAGATCCGCGTTGCGGCGGGCAGCCACGTCCTCCAGTCGGCCGAGGTGCTGCTTCGTGAAGCCGGCATGGAGGCCACCGAGGTCTTGGTCAGCGGCGACCCGGCCCACGCGCTGGTGGAGATCATCGAGCGCGAGGGATGCGACGCGGTGATCATGGGCTCCCACGGCGGCGGCGCGTTGCGCAGCGCGTTTGCTGGTTCGGTCTCGCACGACCTGATCCACGGGTCACCGGTGCCGGTGACATTGGTCAAGCTCCGCGTGGATGCCGAGGTTTCAACTGAAGAAGACCTGGGCTCGCAGGCTGCCTAAGAGGCCGTCCAACGGGTAGCGGACCGCAGCCGGGACCGGCTGCGCGAGCGCGCCAGCGCGAGCAACTCTGCCAGGCCGGCCAGCAGGGTGCCGGCGAAGGCGAGGCCGGGATGGGTGATCCAGCGGCGGACGATGTTCATCGGGGTTCGGCGCGGCGCCGGTGTGAGCTGACAGACCGGACACTAGCGCGTGGATGTGACACACGGATGGCACACGCACCCGGTATGCTGCCCCACCGACCCGACTGCCTGCTGCGCTTGGCCCCGCCCGAACTTCCCGAACTGCTGGAACTGCAAACATTGGCGCAACTGGGAGGGCCCATGTTGCGCCAGCGCCTGCTGTGTGAGGTCGACGTCGACGGGCGCCGGTTTCCTGTCCATGCTTACCACCTGGGCAGTTCGGATGCGCAGGCGCCGGCGGTGGCCTACGTGGGCGGCGTGCATGGCCTGGAGCGCATCGGCGCCGAGGTGGTGATTGCCTACCTGCGCAGCCTGGTGATGCGCCTGCGCTGGGATGAAACGCTGCACCGTCAGCTTGAAGCGATGTGCCTGGTGTTCGTGCCCTTGCTGAACCCCGGCGGGTTGTGGCGTGGCACGCGGGCCAACCCGAATGGTGTCGACCTGATGCGCAACGCGCCGCAGGATGCCGAGGAGCCGGTGCCGTGGCTGGTCGGTGGCCAGCGGCTGAGCGCCGCGCTGCCCTGGTACCGCGGTGCGCGCGATGCGGCGATGGAGCGCGAGAGCACCGCACTGTGTGACCTCATCCGGACCGAACTGCTGGGCCGGCCGTTCAGCCTCGCGCTCGACTGCCATTCGGGCTTCGGCATGAACGACCGTTTGTGGTTTCCCTGCGCCTGCAGCGCGCAGCCGATCGAGCACCTGCCGGAGTTGCAGTCTCTCAGCGAGATGCTGGACCAGGCGCTGCTGCACCACCGCTACATCATGGAGCCGCAAAGCCGCCAGTACCTGGCGCATGGCGACCTCTGGGATCACCTCTACCTGGGTGCGCGCAGCGCGTCGCCGTCGCAGGTGTTCCTGCCGCTGACGCTCGAGATGGGCTCCTGGTTGTGGATCAAGAAGAACCCGCGCCAGATGTTCTCGCGCCACGGCATCTTCAACCCGCTGATCCAGCACCGGCAGCAGCGGGTGCTGCGCCGCCACCTGAGCCTGCTGGACTTTGTCGGCCGGGCCGCCGGCAGCCATGCGCGCTGGCAACCACAGGGAGACGAGCGCGAGGAGCACCGGCGCCGGGCCCTGGCGCGCTGGTACGGCGGGCGCAGCACATGAGGGCGGGCCACGCTGCCGGTACCTGGGTGCTGCTGCGTGGGCTGACGCGCGAACGCCGGCATTGGGGGCCGGTGCCCGACTTGCTGCGCGCGGCATGCCCCGGTGCGAGCGTGTTGACGCCAGACCTGCCGGGCAACGGCAGTTTGCACACCGAGCGCAGCACGACGCGTGTCGGCGCGATGGTCGAAGCGATACGCCGGCAACTTCGAGAGCAGGGCGTGGCAATGCCGGTTCATCTGCTCGCACTGTCGCTTGGCGGCATGGTGGCCGTGGATTGGGCGGCGCGCTGGCCGGCGGAGGTGGCCGGGGCGGTGCTGGTGAACACCAGCATGCGGCCATTCAGTGCCTTCCAGCAGCGGCTGCTGCCAGCCAACTATCCGGCGCTCGCCCGCCTGGCGCTGGGCGGCGGGGCCGGGCCACGAGCACGAGAGCAGGCCGTCCTGCGGCTCACCAGTGCGCGGCCCGCCGACCACCAGGCTCTGCTCGACGATTGGGCGGCCTGGCGCGCCGAGCGTCCGGTGTCGCCGTCCAACTCGTTGCGTCAGTTGCTCGCTGCCGCGCGCTTCCGAGCGCCGGCGCAGCCACCCGCCGTGCCGCTGCTGGTGCTGGCCAGCGCAGGCGACCGGCTGGTCGATCCGGCCTGCTCGCGCCGATTGGCCGCGGCCTGGGGCCTTCCGCTGGCGGAGCACCCGCTTGCCGGACACGATCTGCCGCTGGACGAACCTCAGTGGGTGGTCGAACAGGTCACCCGTTGGCTCGCGCAGCGCGGCCGTTGATCGCCCGCCCGGTCAGCCGGGAACGGCCCAACAGGCCACGCGCTGGTTGCCTCGCGGCTCGAGCGTTGGTTCGTCCTGGGCACAGCGTTCGAATGCCAGCGGGCAGCGGGTTCGGAAGGCGCAGCCGCTCGGCCGGTCGATCGGCGAAGGCAACTCGCCCTTCAGGAGGATGCGTTCGCGGCGCGCCGCCGGGTCCACCGTGGGCGTGGCCGACAACAGGGCGCGCGTGTACGGGTGGAGCGGCGCGTCGAAGATGGTGTCGCGCGGACCCTGCTCGACGCAGCGGCCCAGGTACATCACCATCACCTCGTCGGCCACGTGGCGCACCACGCCCAAGTCGTGCGAGATGAACACATAGGCCACGTTGAAACGCTGCTGAAGATCATCCAGCAGGTTCAGCACCTGGGCGCGGATGGAGACATCCAGCGCCGACACCGGCTCGTCGAGCACCAGCACCCGAGGCCGCAGCATCAGGGCGCGGGCGATGGCGATGCGCTGCCGCTGGCCGCCGGAGAACATGTGTGGATAACGTTCGAAATGCTCGTCGCGCAGGCCCACCTGGCGCAGCATGTCGCGGGCCTGGGCTTCGCGTTCAGTGGCAGTTCCAAGACCGTTCACCAACAGCGGCTCCGTCAAGGCGTTGCCCACCGTCTGCCGCGGGTTCAGCGAACCGAAGGGGTTCTGGAAGACGATCTGGATCTGGCGGCGCAGTTGCCGGCGCAGGGCCGCATCAGCCTGGGCCACGTCGTGGCCGTCGATCAATAACTCGCCGGCGGTGGGCGTCTCGATCATCGTCAGCAGGCGCGCCAGGGTCGACTTGCCGCAGCCCGATTCGCCCACCACGGCCAGCGTGCGGCCGGCCTGCACATGGAAGCTCACGCCGGCCAAGGCCTGCACTGTGGCCTGGCCCTGCAGCCAACCGCGCGAGACCATGTAGTCGCGCCGCAGATCGCGCGCTTCGAGCACGTCGGCGGTCATGCGGCTTCTCCGAAGCCCAGCGCGACGGGCTGGCCCGCCACCAGCGGGGTGTGGCAAAGCGCGCGGCCGAGCTCGGTGCCGGCAGCCAGCGGCGCCATGGCGTGGCACAGCGCCTGCGCATGCGCGCAGCGCGGCGCGAACAGACAGCCGGCGGGGCGGTCGAACTGGCCAGGCACCAGCCCATCGATGGCGAGCAGGCGCTCGCCGTGGCGCACCCGCTCGGGCAGCGCTGCCAGCAGGGCGGCGGTGTAGGGGTGGTGCGGGTCGCGGAACAGATCCGCGGCGGCCTGGGTTTCTGCCGGCCGGCCGGCGTATTGCACCAGCACCCGATCGGCGCACTCGGCCACCACGCCCAGGTCGTGCGTGATCAACACCAGGGCCATGCCCGTGTCGCGGCGCAGGCCCTGCAACAGATCCAGGATCTGCGCCTGGATGGTCACATCGAGCGCAGTGGTGGGCTCGTCGGCGATCAGCAGGCGCGGCTTGCAGGCCAGGGCCATGGCGATCATGACCCGCTGGCACATGCCGCCCGAGAGCTGGTGCGGGAAGGCCCGCGCTCGCCGTGCCGGATCGGGGATGCCCACCTGCTCCAGTAACTCGACCACCCGGGCCAGGCGCGCTTTGCGGTCCAGCGGGGTGTGCACCGCCAGCGCTTCGCCGATCTGGTAGCCCACGGTGAAGCAGGGGTTCAGTGAACTCATGGGCTCCTGGAACACCATCGCCACATCGCGCCCGACCAGCGCCCGGCGTTGGGCAGGCGTCATGGCCAGCAGATCCTGCCCGTCGAAGCGCATGCGTTCGGCCGTGACGGTGGCTGTCCATGGCAGCAGGCCCATGATGGCCAGCATCGCGACCGATTTGCCAGAGCCGGATTCGCCAACGATGGCCAGCACCTCGTTGGCGTCCACGTGCAGGCTCACGCCGTCGACCGCCTTGAAGCCGCCGCCCCGGGTGGCGAAGCTGACCGACAGGCCCTCGATGTCCAGCAATACACTCATGTCTTGCGCATCTTCGGGTCCAGCGCGTCGCGCAGGCCGTCGCCGGCCAGGTTGATCGACACCACGGTGACCAGGATCGCCAGGCCGGGCAGGGTGACCAACCAGGGGTTGGAGCGGATGAACTCGCGGGCGTCGGCCAGCATCGTGCCCCACTCGGCGGTGGGCGGTTGTGCGCCCAGGCCCAGGAAACCGAGCGCGGCGGCTTCGAGGATGGCATCCGACACGCCCAGCGCGGCCTGCACGATCAGCGGCGCCAGGCAGTTGGGCAGCACGGTCACGAACATCAGCCGCCAGGGGCCGACACCGGCCACGCGGGCGGCGGTGACATAGTCCTTGCTCAGCTCGGCCAGCGCCGAGGCGCGCAACAAGCGCACATAACGCGGCAGGTAGACGATGGTGACGGCGACGATGGTGTTGGTCAGGCTCGGGCCGAGCACCGCCACCACCAGGATCGCCAGCACCAGGCTGGGCACCGCCATGATCAGGTCCATGACCCGGGTGATGGCCACGTCGACCGCGTTGCCGAGAGAAGCACAGGCCAGGCCCAGCAGCACGCCAATGGCGAAGGACACGCCCATCACCGAGCCGCCGATGAACAGCGAGATGCGTGCGCCGTGGATCAGGCGCGACAGCATGTCGCGCCCGAGGCTGTCGGTGCCAAGCAGGAAGCGCGACGAACCGCCCTCGGCCCAGGCCGGCGGTGCCCGCACCGCGTCGCGGAACTGCTCGGTGGGCGAGTAGGGCGCCACCAGGTCGGCAAAGATCGCCAGCAACACGATCACCACCACCACCGCCAGCCCGGCAACCGCGCCGCGGTTTTCGCTGAAGGCGGACCAAAAGGCGCGCAGCGGCGAGGGCGGCACGGCTTGCGGAGCAACGGAGGTGAGGGTGGTCACGTCAGGTCCTCGCCCATTGCGGACAATCCTGCATCGCACCGCGTCAACCCACCAAGGGATTGGCGCGGAGCCGGCTCCGCCGGTCCGCTGCCAAAGCCCCCTCGGGGGGCAGCGACCGGGAGGGGGCGTGGGGGCTTCATGTCACCCATGGCGAATGCGTGGGTTGATCAGGCCGTAGGTCAGATCGACGACGAGATTGACCCCGATCACGACGGAGGACACCAGCATCACGCCGCCTTGCAGCGCCGGGTAGTCACGCCGGCCGATTGACTCGATCAGCCACTTGCCGACGCCGGGCCAGGAGAAGATGGTTTCGGTCAGCACCGCGCCGGCCATCAGTGCGCCAACCTGCAGGCCGATCACCGTGACCACCGGGATCAGGGCATTGCGCAGCGCGTGCAGGCCCACCACCCGCCATGCCGGCAGGCCCTTGGCGCGCGCGGTGCGCACGTAGTCCTCGCCCAGCACCTCCAGCATGGCCGAGCGTGTCATGCGGGCGATCACCGCCAGCGGCACGGTGCCCAGCACGATGCCTGGCAGCACCAGGTGGTGCAGGGCATCCAGCACCGCGCCCTCCTGGCCCGATAGCCAGGCATCGATGACCATGAATCCGGTGACGGGCTCGAAGTAGTACTTGATCAGGTCGATGCGGCCGGAGACGGGGGTCAGCCCCCAGCGCTCGCCGACGAACATGATCAGCAGCAGGCCCCACCAGAAGATCGGCATCGAATAGCCGGTGACCGACAGGCCCATCAGCGTCTGGTCGTACAGGCTGCCGCGCCGGGCTGCCGCGATGGTGCCGGCTGGCAGGCCGATCAACGCGGCGAACAGCATCGCGAACAGGCTCAGTTCCAGCGTGGCCGGGAACAGTGCGGCGAACTCGGTCAGTACCTTCTGGTTGGTCGCCAGCGAGGTGCCGAAGTCGCCCTGCAGCAACTGCCCCATGTAGTCGACAAACTGCTTCCACACCGGCTGGTCCAGGCCCAGCTCGTGGCGGAACTGGGCCAGCCGCTCGGGGCTGATGCCGCGCTCGCCGACGCGCACCTCCACCGGGTCACCCGGCACCAGCCGGATGGCCACGAAGGTGACGAACATCAGGGCGATGAACGTCGGGATCGTGAGCGCCAGCCGGCGCCAAAGGAACGTCAGCATCGGCGGGGGCCGGGCCTCACTTCAGTTCGACGCCGTTGAACTGGTGCGAGCCGAACGGGCTTTGCTTGTAGCCGCTGACCTCCTTGCGCATCGCCTCGTAGACCACCGAGTGGGCGATCTTGAAGTCCGGCGCCTCCTCGTGCTCGAGGACTTGCATCTCCTCGTAGAGCTTGGTGCGGGCTTTCTGGTCGGTCAGGCTGCGCGCCTGCTCGAGCTTGTCGTCGAACGGCTTGAAGCACCACTTGGAGAGGTTCTGGCCGCCCGGGCGCGCGGCGTCGCAGCCGTGCAGGAAGAAGAAGTTGTCCGGGTCGCCGTTGTCGCCCGTCCAGCCCAGCATGCCGGTCATGTGCTCGCCCTGCTGCATGCGCTTGCGGTACTCGCCCCACTCGTAGGTGACCAGTTTGGCGTTGACGCCGATTTTGGCCAGATCGGCCTGCATCATCTCGGCGATGCGCTTGGCGTTCGGGTTGTAAGGCCGCTGCACCGGCATGTACCAGAGATCGATTTCCAGCGGCGCCTTCACGCCAGCCTTCTCCAGCAGGGCCTTGGCCTTGGCGGCGTCGAAGGGGTAATCCTTCACCGCGTCGTTGTAGCCCCACATGGTGGGCGGCACCAGATTCTTGGCAGGCTGGCCGGCGCCGAGGTACACGTCGCGCAGGATGGCGGCCTTGTCGATTGCCATCGAGAAGGCCTGGCGGACCTCCTTCTTGTCGAACGGCGGCTTCTGGGTGTTGAAGGCCCAGTAGGCGATGTTCAGGCCCGGCTGGTTGATGACCTTCAGGCTGGCGTCCTTCTGCATCTCGGACAGGTCGGCCGGGCGCGGGGCGATCACGAAATGGCACTCGCCGGCCTTGAGCTTGGAGTAACGCGCCGTCGGGTCGGGCGTGATCGCATAGACCAGGTCGTCCACCAGGGCCTTCTCACCCCAGTAAGCCTTGTGGGCCTTGTAGCGGATCACCGCGTCCTTCTGGTAGGTGACGAAGCTGAACGGGCCGGTGCCCACCGGAACCTGGTCGAGTTGCTCCTTCTTGTTGGCCTTGAGCAGGAACTCCGCGTACTCGGCCGAATGGATGCTGGCGAAATCCATCGCCAGGTTGGCCAGCATCGTGACGTTGGCCTTCTTCAGGGTCAGGCGCACGGTGAGCGGATCCACCTTCTCGACCGAGACCAGATCGTCCTTCAGGCCCATGTCGGCGAAGTAGTCGTACTTGCCGCCCGACACCTTGGCGTAGGGGTGGTCGGCCTTGGCCTGGCGTTCGAACGAGAACACCACGTCGTCGGCATTGAAGTCACGCGTCGGCGTGAAGCCACCCACGCCGGAGTGGAACTTCACGCCCTTGCGCAGCTTGAAGGTCAGCGTCTTGCCGTCGGGCGATACCGCCCAGCTTTCGGCCAGAGCGGGTTCGACCTGCGTGCTGCCCCGCGCGAACTGGGTCAGCTTGTCGTAAATCGGGCGGGCAGCGTCGAAGCTGGTGCCGGTGGTGTTGAGCGCCGGCGTGAAATTCTCGGGCGAGCCCTCGGAGCAGTAGACAAAGGTCTTGGCCTGCACGGCGCCTGCCAGCAAGGCCGTCGCAGCGATGGCCAATGTGTGCATCGAGGAGGTGCGAAGGAATCGGTTCATGCGGTGTCTCCAGGCAAGGTGCGGCATCCTACGACCGAACGGTACGCAATCCGCATGCCCGGGCTTGGGGGTTTCCTGTAAGGCCGGCACGAACTTGTCTCGACAAGTCACATTTCAGCGGCCCGGCACGCCACCCCCCCTGCAGCACACCGCCCAGGGCGGCCTTGTTTGAGACGCCCAGTTTCAGGTAGCAATCGCGCAGATAGCCGCGCACGGTCGCCGGCGAGAGGCCGAGTTGGCGGGCGATTTCCTTGTAGGAGTCGCCTGCGGCATAGGCCCGGGCGATGCCCTCCTCGCGCGGCGTCAGGCCGTGCCCGATGCGCGGGCGCACGCTGAGGTGACCGCCACCCAGTTGCAACGCCCCGGGTTCCAGCCGGACCTCGATGCGCCGGCCGGCCCAAGTGCCTTGGCGCGCCATCAGCAGCGGCCGCAGCGGTTCCGGCAGCAGGCCGCCGGGCCAGCCCGGGAACTCGCGGACCAGGGCCTGGCAGAACCCGGGTGAGGCCTGCGTCAGGAAGCCCGACTCGTCCACCTGGGCCCCGTGCTCGGCCGCCGCGTGGATCTGCCGCCGGAAGGCGGTGCGCCAGTGCGTCTGCTCGGCCAGCATCAGATGGGGCACCAGCACCTCGACCAGCGCACGCTCGGCCTCGTCGAAGGCCGGTGACGCATTGCCGCGGAACAGCGACAGGAAGGTGCTGAGGCCGGTGGATTCGTCGGGCAGGCCGGTGGACAGGGCACAGGCCAGGCCGTAGCGCTCATCGAAGGCGTCTTCCGCGTCGTCGACCGGCAATCCGCCGTCGGCCAGCACAGTGACGCCGGGCTGCTCGGCCACGCGGCGCGCCAGGGCGTCCACACCGGCGATGCCCCACCAGTCGTTGACGAACTCCGGCGGCAGGCGGTGCAGGTAGCCCTGCACGACACCGGGTTGGCCGGCCTGCAGGTTGCCGGTGCCCCACCAGGCCGAGTCGAAGGCGACTGCCTGCTCCAGCAGCGCCAGAGCCTCGCCATGGAATCGGCCAGCCGGCGCATCGGCCGCCAGGCGGTGCCAGGCCAGCAGCAGGGCTGAGAAGCGATCGAGTTGCATGAGGGGCACGGGCCGGAGCAAGGGTACGCGACCCTGCATCTGCAGGGTACGCGCGGCACGGGCGGGCTGCGAGAGTCGCTGCATTGTAGGAAGGCCCCGAAGGGCTGAAGGAGACCATTCCCGTGCATCCCGATCGAATCAAACCTCAAGTACGCCGCTCTCCCCGCACCGCCTGGATCGCCGCCGCCGCCGTGGTGGCCGGCCTGGCCGGTTGCCTGGACTGGGACCTG
>CAYJEC010000072.1:0-10488 GCA_964369025.1 uncultured Ideonella sp.
CACCATGGCACGCAGCAAGAGCATCCTCACCGAGGCACGGCAGATCGACCGTGCCGTCACCCTGATCCACCTGGGTGCCCGCCTGCAGGTGTTGGAGTCGGAGACCGACCTGTCCTATGAGCGCCTGCTGCGCCTGTACAAGGAAGTGGCGGGCAAGTCGCCGAGCAAGGGTCAGCTGCCCTTCTCGACCGATTGGTTCATGACCTGGCAGCCGAACATCCATGCCAGCTTGTTCCTGAACATCCACGAGTATCTGAACAAGACTTCGGAGCTCGAAGAGATCGACACCGTCATCAAGGCCTATCAGCTCTACCTGGAGCAGACGGCGTCGCAAGGCCTGGAGCCGATGCTGTCGGTCACCCGCGCATGGCGCCTGGTGAAGTTCGTCGACAACGGCATGCTGACGATGACCAAGTGCAACAAGTGCGGCGGCCACTATGTGACCCACCCGCATGAAATCGCCCGGCATTTCGTCTGCGGCCTGTGCAACCCCCCGGCGCGTGCAGGCAAGGGCCGGCAGGCCGGCGCGCTGCAGATGCCCAGCGCTGTCAACCGCCAGAGCCTGGCCCACGCTTCAACGGCGCACTGAACCGTTTGCCAACTTTTTCTTGAATTCCGGCTCATTCACCTCAACTGGGATTCACAGCGGCCGATACACCGCTGGTCAAGATCGTTTCTTGTTCATGCTTGTCTCCTCCTAGCACAACCCCTGTGCTTTCAGGCGGGCTCCCTGTGAGCCCGCCTTTTTTCTTGGTGTCCCCGGAACAGCACGCCCTTTCGGGCGCTCGGCAGGCTCAAGGCGCGCGGACAGTGCGCCGATAACCCTCGCAACAGCCGTGCAAGCGCGGCTCACGAACGAGAACCGGAACCCCCCCACCATGTTTGTCATCGTCGGCTGGCTACTCGCACTCGGCTGCATCTTTGGTGTCTACATCGCGCACGGCGGAAACATCGGCGTGATCCTGCACGCCCTGCCGTTCGAGATGATCACCATCTTCGGTGCGGCTCTGGGCGCCTTCCTGGCGAACAACCAGATGAAGGTCGTCAAGGCCTCGTTGAAGGGCCTGGGCCAGTGCTTCAAGGGCAGCAAGTTCAGCAAGGCCCGCTACATGGAACTGCTGGCGCTGATGTACGACATCCTGCAGAAGGCGCGCAAGGAAGGCCTGATGTCCATCGAGAAGGACGTCGAGGAGCCGCACAGCTCGGCGCTGTTCCAGAAGTACACCACGGTCGGCAACGACCACCACGTGGTGGAGTTCATCACCGACTACCTGCGCATGATGGTCTCGGGCAACCTCAACGCCCACGAGATCGAGTCCCTGATGGACAGCGAGATCGACACCCACCACGCCGAGGAACACGCGGCCGTCGCGGCCATCGGCCGCTTGGCCGGCGGCTTGCCAGCCTTCGGCATCGTGGCGGCGGTGCTGGGCGTGGTCAACACCATGGGCTCGGTCGGCCAGCCCCCCGCCGTCCTGGGCGGGATGATCGGTTCGGCCCTGGTCGGTACCTTCCTCGGCATTCTGCTGGCCTACGGCTTTGTCGAGCCGCTGGGCGGCCTGCTGGAGCAGAAGGTGGAAGACGCGGGCAAGGAGTTCCAGTGCATCAAGACCACGCTGCTGGCCAGCATGCAGGGCTACGCACCCCAGGTGGCGATCGAGTTCGGCCGCAAGGTCCTCTACTCGGGTGACCGCCCCACCTTCGGCGAGCTCGAAGCTCACGTCAAGAAGAAGTAACAGGAGCGTTCCATGGCCGGCGACGCTAAAAAGCTCCAACCGATCATCGTCAAGAAGGTCAAGAAGGGCGGCCATGCGGCGCATGGCGGCGCATGGAAGATCGCCTACGCCGACTTCGTGACGGCGATGATGGCCTTCTTCCTGCTGATGTGGCTGCTGGGCTCCACCACCGAGGGCGACAAGAAAGGCATTGCCGACTATTTCGGCTCCCCGCTGAAGGTTGCGATGGCCGGTGGCGCCGGCTCGGGCGACGCCTCGCACGTGGTCAAGGGCGGCGGCGAAGATCTCACGCGCTCTGGCGGCCAGGTCAAGCGCGGCGATGTCGACGCCCCCAAGAAGACGATCAATCTCGCCGCGCTGAAAGCCGAGCAGAAGCGCGCTGAAACGGCCCGCCTGCAGGAGATCAAGAACACCATCGAGCAGAAGATCGACGCCAGCGAGAAGCTGCGCGGCCTGTCGTCGCAGATCCGGCTCGACATGACGCGCGACGGCCTTCGCATCCAGATCGTCGACGACCAGAACCGGCCGATGTTCGATTCCGGCAGCGCGGTCGTCAAACCCTACATGCGCGACCTGTTGCGCGAGATCGGCGCCATCCTCACCGAGGTGCCCAACCTGCTCACGCTCGAAGGCCACACCGATGCCACACCCTTCTCGGGTGGCGAGCGCGGCTACAGCAACTGGGAGCTCTCGGCCGACCGCGCCAACGCCTCACGCCGCGAGCTGATGACCGGTGGCCTCTCCGAAAACCGGGTGTTGCGTGTCCAGGGCCTGGCCTACAGCCAGCCCTTTGACCGGGAGGGGCCGACCAGCCCCGCCAACCGCCGCATCAGCATCATCGTGATGAACCGCGAAGCCGAGGACCGGGTGTTCCGCACCGCCGTGGAGCCTCCTGCTGCCGAGGAAGATTCCGCCTCAAGTCCCGCCGCCCACTGACCGATATCGCCTCAAGACCCTGAGAGGACCGCCATGACCATCCAAACCGACCTGAAATTCCTTGTTGTCGACGACTTCTCCACCATGCGCCGCATCGTTCGCGGCCTGCTCAAGGAGATGGGGTGCAACAACTGTGAGGAGGCCGAGGACGGCCAGGTTGCCCTGAACATGCTCAAGGCGTCGAAGTTCGACTTCGTCGTCAGCGACATCAACATGCCCAACATGAACGGCTTCGACCTGCTCAAGGCGGTCAAGGCCGACGACAGCCTCAAGCACCTGCCGGTGTTGATGGTCACGGCCGAGGCGCGCAAGGAAGACATTGTGCTCGCGGCGCAGAGCGGCGCGGCCGGCTACATCGTGAAGCCTTTCACCAAGGCCACGCTGGAGGAGAAGGTCCAGAAGATCATGCAGAAGCTGGCCGCCACGGCCTGACGCCAGGGAGAACAACATGAAGATGGAAGACATTTCCAAGTTCGCACCGGCAGATGGCCTGAAGGTCTCGCCCGAGGTGTTCCAGCAACTCGGCAACATCACCCGGGTGCTCCACGACACGATGCAGCAACTCGGCGTGATGCCCAAGCTGCAGATCGCGACGGACGGCCTGCCCGATGCGCGCAGCCGCCTGTCCTACATTGCCAACAAGACGGCAGAGGCCGCCAACAAGGTGCTGAACTCGGTCGACCAGGCAAAAGCCGAGCATGCGCGGATCACCGACGCGACCCGCGAACTGGCCAAGGCCATGGTGGCGGACCCGGTGCGCACGGTCGCCAGCGGCGCGGTGATGAACTTCGTTCAGGATGTGGAGCAAAGCACAGGCCGCATCGACAACCACCTGACCGACATCATGATGGCGCAGGACTTCCATGACCTCACCGGGCAGGTCGTGGCCAAGGTGGTGTCGCTGGCCAACGATCTGGAAGACAGCCTGGTCAAGCTGCTGATTCAGGTGGTGCCACCGGATCAGCGCGAGAAGGTCGACCCCACCGTGCTGCAAGGCCCGGTGGTGAGCCCCGAAGGCCGCACCGACGTGGTGGCGGACCAAGGCGAGGTGGACGACCTGCTGGCGAGCCTGGGTTTCTGACCCGTTGAAGCTGATGATGAACGCGCCTTCGAGGCGCGTTTTTGCTTTCTAGGCGTCGATCACGGCGCAGACCACGGGGCCATGCTCAGCTGGCCGGGCCTGCTGTGGGTCGAGCACGCACAGAAGCTGGGCCAGCCGGTCCAGTGCGGCATCCGCCGCCTCGCCGCTCGCCGCGTGAACCCACAGCAGCGGCTCACCCCGCAGCACCGCGCTGCCTGGCGGCAGCAAATCGGCCAGCCCGACGCGTGGGTCGATGGCGTCCTCGGCGCGGCGCCGGCCGCCACCCAGCTTGACGATCACCAGCCCCAGCGCGCGGGTGTCCACGGAGCCCACCAGGCCATCGCACGGTGCCAGCAAGGGCCGCACGACCGGGGCCAGCGGCAAGCCGGCGCCGCTGGCCTCCAGAACCTGGGCCGGGCCACCCAGGCCCGCGACCATGCGGGCGAAACGCTCGGCCGCATGACCGCTCTCCAGCGAGGCGCGGGCCAGGCTCTCGCCCTGGGCCGGGCTGCCTGCCAGACCGCCCAGCGCCAACAACTCGCCGCTCAAGGCCAGGGTCAGCGCCAGCAGGCGCGGTTCACGTGCCGTGCCCGTGAGGAAGTCGATCGCCTCGCGAACCTCCAGCGCATTGCCCGCGTGGCGGCCCAGCACCTGGTTCATGTCGGTGACCAGCGCACGCGTGGGCAGCCCGGCGCCGCCGGCCACCTCGACCAGCGAGCGCGCCAGGGCCTCGGCCTCGGCCAAGCTGGCGCAGAAGGCACCGTTGCCCACCTTCACGTCCATCACCAGGCCCTGCAGGCCGGCGGCCAGCTTCTTGGACAAGATGCTGGCGGTGATCAGCGGCAGCGATTCGACCGTGGCCGTGACATCACGGATGGCGTAGAGCCGCCTGTCCGCGGGCGCCAGGCTCGCGCTGGCCCCGACGATGGCGCAACCGGCTTCGCGCAGCACCCGCTGCATCCGCGCCGGCTCGGGCGTCAGCAGGTAGCCGGGCCAACTGGCCAGCTTGTCCAGCGTGCCGCCGGTGTGGCCAAGGCCGCGGCCGGAGATCATCGGCACGAAACCGCCGCAGGCGGCCACCATCGGCGCCAGCATCAGGCTGACCTTGTCGCCCACGCCGCCGGTGGAATGCTTGTCCAGCACCGGGCCCGGCAGGCCGGCGGTCGCCCAGTCCAGGCGCTCGCCGCTGTGGGCCATCGCCAACGTCAGCGCCGTGGTCTCGGCGCGGCCCATGCCGCGCAGCAGCACCGCCATTGCCATCGCCGCCACCTGGGCGTCGCTCCAGCTGCCATCGGTGATGCCGCTGACGAAGGCCTGCACCTCCGGCCCGGAGAGCGCCCTGCCCTCGCGCTTGGCGCGGATGATTTCCTGCGCCAGCATCACGGCAAGCGCCGCACCCGCTCGGCGTCGTCGGGTTCGGCGCCACGGCCGATGTGAGCCGCCAGGGCATCCACGTCCAGCATGCCCACCAAGCGCTCCGTGCCTTGGGTGAAGAGGCGGAAACCATCCCCTCCCTCGGCCAGGTAGCTGTTGACGGTGATGCGCAGGCGCTCGCCCGGCGCGATCGGCCGGCCGTTGAGCATCAGGCTGTCGGCCAGCACGCGTTCGCCGCGCGGCCGCCGGGCGTCCCAGGTGTAGGTGAAGCCTCGCGAGACGGGCAACAGGCGCGGATCCTGGGGGTCATTCAGCTGCTGCTCCAGCAATTGCTTGAGTTGCGCACCGCTGAGCGTCATGGTCACCAGCTTGTTGCTGAACGGCTGCGCTCCGAAGACAGCCTCGTAACGCACCTCTCCGCCCGGCCCGGGCAGCAGTGGCGAGCGCAGGCCGCCCGGGTTGGTGAGGGCGATCTGCGCCCCGCCCTGCCCAGGTGCTGCGGTGGCTGCCAGCTGTGCGTCAGCCACCAGCCGGCCCAGGCGCGACTCACCGGCCGCGTTGCGCTCGGCTGTGGCGGGCCGGGACAGCGTGCCCACGACGCGCCGTGCCAGCGGGGCCGCCCGTTCGGCATAACTGGCGATCAGCGCGGTCTGCGCGCCGTCGCGGGTGAAGCGGTCGTGACGGATCACCAGGTTGTGCGCGCTGGCGCTGACCACGTCGCGGCTGCGCCTGTCCAGGGTCAGGTCGATCTCGGTCAGCAGCGTCCCGAAGCGGTGTGCACTGGTCACCAGCCGGCCGCCGATGCGGCAGTTGTAGGCTTGGTGGGTGTGGCCGCTGACCACCGCGTCCACCGCCGGATCCAGCCGCTCCACGATGCCCACGATGGGGCCGGACACGCCCGGGCATTCGTCCGGGCCGGCCCCCGTTTCGCCACCTTCGTGAATCAGCAGCACGATGGCCTCGATGCCCTGGCGCCGAAGCTCGGGCACCAGCGCGTTCACCGTCTCGGCCTCGTCGCGGAACTGCAGGCCCGCGACGCCGCTGGGCACCACGATGTGCGGCGTGCCCTTCAGCGTGAGGCCGATGAAGGCCACCGCGATGCCGTCGAAACGCTTCACCGCATAGGGCGGGAACAGCGTCTGGCCAGTGGCGGAATCCACTGTGCTGGCGGCCAGGTACTGGAAGCGCGCGCCTGCAAACGGCGCCGGGCCCTTGCAGCCGGTGCCGGGGTGGCAGCCGCCGTTCTGTAGGCGCAGCAGTTCGGCACGCCCGTGATCGAACTCATGGTTGCCCACTGCCGCGAACTCCAGGCCCATGAGGCTCAGCGATTCGATGGCCGGCTCGTCGTGAAACAGCGCGGACAGCAGCGGGCTCGCCCCCACCAGATCACCGGCCGCCACGAAGACATGGTGCGGAGAGCGAGCGCGCAACTCGCGCAGCGCAGTGGCCATGTACTCCGCACCACCGGCGGGCACCGCCACGGTCTGGCCGGGCGCTTTCGGGTCCGGCTGCCTGAAGCCACCCGGCGGCGGCTGCAAATGGCCGTGGAAATCATTGATGGCCAGCACCTTGACCTGCACCTGGGCAGGCGATGCGGCCGGGGCGGCATCCGCCGGCAGGGTTGGGGCGCAGGCGGCCAGCAGGGTGACAGCCGCCATGGCCAGACCGGTGCGTATCGGTGTCATGGTGCGGCAGGATAGCGCGGCCATCGCCTTGCACTGGGCTGCGGGTTCGATTCGGCGAACCCTAGTCGCCCGGGCTGGCCTCGCGGAACTGAACCACGTTGCCCTCTGGGTCGTGCCCGTCACAGGCACGAAAGCCGCGCGCGGCCCATTCCCGGGTGGCCGGGCCCAGACCGCCACCCCAGGTGGGGGCACGGCGGCGCACCTCGGCCAAGCTGTCCACCGGCAGGAACAGCTTGATCGGTGTCTCGTCGCGCAACGCGGGCGGCTCGGCGATGGCAATGTCGCGTGCGATCAATTCTGGTATCGCGTGGATGGTCAGTTCGATGCCGCCCGCTTGGAGCACCACATGGTCGGCCCCGGCATGCTGCACGGTCATCGGCACCACATGCTGGTAGTAGGCCGCTACCCGTGCAAGGTCCTTGGCAAAGACCACAGCACCCGCAGCGGGAAGTGTCTCTGCCGTGGGGCGAGAAGACAGCGCACGGAGCGCCGCCAGCGCGTCCTGCGACCGCTCCACCGGCACGAACAGGTGGTCGTGGCAGGCACCGGCCAGCACGTTGCACGAGATGCCGGCGTCACCCAGCGCGCGGGCGAACGCTGCGGTCAGGCCCACGGCCTGCAGATCCGAGTGCACCTGCAGGGTGATCCAGGCGGCGCGGAACAGCTCCGGCCAGCCCAGGCGCTGCGCGTCGGCCTCCGGCACGACCAGCGTCAGGCCCTCGGCCTCGCGGAAGGTGGCCAGCGGCTCGACGCCGCCGAGATCAGTGCCATGCGGCACCATGGCGTAGACCCACACACCTTCGTTCAGCACCGGCTCCATCCGGCTGAGCAACAGCGCGAGATCAGTGACGGGCCGGCTCATGACACAGCCTGTGGCGGCGCAAATGGCTTGCCAAAGTGGAAGGCCTCGGCCGTGGGCCCCTCAGTTCGGAGCACCCTCAGCCGGGCCATCGCCTCATCGATACCCGGCCGGTGACCGGCGGGCACCCACCAGAGCACCAGAAAGGCCTCGTCCATGCGCTCGAACCACTCGCGGCGCCGGCGCATCATCTCCACGTGCGCGGTCTGGTAGGCGTAGGCCGATAGCGCCTCCACGTCGCGCCAGACCGACAGGTTGACCAGCATGTTCTCGTTGTCGAAAGGGCGCAGCGCGGTGGCATCGCCCTCCTCCGTCTGCAGCCGCCAGACGAAGCCCGGCGCGGCCTCTGCCAGCGCGTTGATGCGGTCGAGATTGGCCGCGAAATCGGCCATGACCGGCGAATCCATCGGCCCCTTGATGACGCCGATGTTCATCTGCGCCAGTTGATGCGTCGACATGCCCATGCCCCAAGAAATCTGGGACCCAAGGTTAGCTCACACAGCACCGCTCACGAGCGGTGGCTGCGCGAAGCCTCTTCTGCCGGCGCCGATTGCTCCTGGCGGGCCTTCATGACCCCGGGTGGCGCGAACGGCGGCGGAAAGCCCACGAAGGCCAGAAAGATGAAGATCGGAAGCAAAGCATAGAAGAGCGGCTTCTTCCAGTTGAACGCATGCTTCATCGTGCGCCACAGGTGAGGTTCGCCGCCCGCAATTCAAGCCTGCTCATGGCTGGTTCAAGCGAACACCTGCGCCGGGTTGGCGCGGTTGCCCAGAATCTGAAGCACATGCTGCGCTCGCACGGCCGGGGGAAGGCAAGGAACTGCGTGCAGCTGGTACCCGCAACGCCCGTACCACGCGACGAGGCGCTCGTGCACCGCAACGCAGTGCCCCAGCGAGTGATCCCGCTCGCTGTCGCGGGCATAGATGCCGGGCCACGGTGGCAGCAGAAACACCGTTCGATGAAACCGGAAGCTCGCTATCAAGGCTTCAACCTCGGATACCGGCATGGGTGCGGCCTCTTGCACCATCGCCAGCGCTTCCAAGGGGCTTCGATCAAAGAACATCCATCGGGCGGACTCAGCAGCCTGTTCGTACTTGGCCATGTCTCGGCGCAGGATCTCTCTGGCAAATTCAAGGGCATCAGGCCGGGGCGACAGCCCGGCGGCGGTGCGCTCGCGGATCAGCGCCCGTGCCGACTCCTCGACCACGGCATAGCCTAACGAGCCGAGTTCACGCAGCAGTGTGGTCTTCCCAACGCCTGGGCCACCGGTCAGAACGACGTGCGGCATGCTCGGTTTTGGCGTGAAGCCTCTGGTGATCCAAGGGGCATGCGGCGGGGGCCTGGTGGCCGATTGCGTGACCTGAGCGAGCTTGCCGGGCCGGGTTGCCCCTGGTTCACACCGCTCGGCTCGCCAGCGGCGGCGCTACTCGATGCTGACACTCCGGATCCAGCGAGCCTGCAGCGGCATCTCGTCGCGGAGCGCTGCGCGGAAGGGGGGTGCCGACAGGTTGGCAGGGGGCGCAGCAATGAGGTTCAAGTCCACTGCACTCGGTTTGCCAACGAGGCCCGAGCTTGTTTCACGGAACTCGAAGTACACGCCGTTCCACAGCTTGGCTCCGAACTCCGACGGCGCCTTGTAGAAGAAGAGGAGGCTGTGTTCCAGCCATGCAAAGTCCCCTGGCTTCACGGTGCCGGGATGTGCGTAGGGATAGGGCACGTGGCAGGTCAGTTCCGTACCGCCCTGCAGGCACTTGAACTCGCGCATGGACAGGAAGTGATCGCTGAAAGGGCCCCTGTCCAGGGCCACCTTGAAGGTTGAGTGGCCGCCAGCAGCAGGCGTGAACTCCACAGAGCCGAGCGGGATGCGCGTCCCGTCCGCCGCTGTGGCGATGATCGACTTGGCCCCGTTCAACTCCCAGGCGCCCAGATCAACCGCGGGCCAGGCGACGAAGAGCAGTGCGACAAGGGTCGTGAATCGGGGAGGCATCGGCATCAGTTGGCCTGTGGTGTGGCTCATGGCATGGCGGCGCCGACCGCCTGCCTCACCGGGATCCCGGCGGGCTCGAAATCATGGAGGCAATGGACATTGATGCCGAGGTTGTCGGGTGTCACACGCTTTCGATGAAACGGGTAGATGCCGCAAACGCTGCAGAAGAAATGCCGTGCCGTCTTGGTATGAAACTGGTACTCGGTGAGCGACGCTTCTCCGGAAAGGAGCCGGAACTGGCTCTCGTGCACCTTGACCATGAGCGCGTTCTTGCGCCGGCAGATCGAACAATCACACATGGTGAGTTCTGGGAAGTCGGTCTCGATCTCGAACCGAACGGTGCCGCAATGGCAACTTCCCTCGTAGCGCTGATACGGGCGACTACCCATGACGTGGAATCTCCCATGTGGGGCCGATGTGCCTGAAAACTGCCTGGTGCACGGTGCGCTGTGGCCTCGACGCCAAATTCTCGCCGATCCAACCCCATGCCTTGCGAATGGATCTTGCCGGAGCGCGACGAGTCGATGCCATGGCAACGCACAAGTCAGGCGCCGCTGCGGGCGAACTCATATCGGTTTCGCTCGAGGTTCGCCTTCCCGCTGCGTACCTCAACCTTGCTGAGGGACCACGACCGGTCGGTGACCTCCAACGTGTACCTGTCTTCGCCGCCCTCCACGGCCCGCTCGAAGTGGATACGCGCAAGATCGGCGGGGGCTTCGGCCGTGGTGGTGCGGTACAGGTTGCGCTCCGGCTTGGCGGTACCCGACATCCACTCCATTTCCCGCTTGGCAAAGTCGAATCGCATCCGCTCGTACGAGAAGACGATCTTG
>CAYJEC010000073.1:0-1393 GCA_964369025.1 uncultured Ideonella sp.
CGAGGATCGGGCCACGCAGCAACCCCAGAGCCACTGGATCGTTGGCCAGGCGTACCTGTTGCCGAAGCCATTGGCCCTTGCGGTCCTCCAGAACACCGGTGGCACGCAGAAACAGCAGCTTCATCTCGACGAAGGCCCTTCGAGCGGCGATGCGGGCCGAGCGATCCTGGGGCAGCCCCGCCGCGCCGAATGGGCTCGAAGGGAACTGGCTGGTGTCGAGGAAGGTGTCCGGGGGCGGGTTCATGGCACGGTCAGAGGATGTGGCGTGGGCCATGTCGGCTCGTTGTAGGCGATGGCGTGGTGCTGGTCGGGAAGTGGCGGTTCACGAGGGCGAGGCGGCGGTCGGCTTCTGCCTGGCTGCGGTGGCGAGAGACCACGCAGTAGAGCTCGGCACGCAGGTGCCACAGCTCGCGCAGCGAGCGGGCTGAGACACCTCGGCGCAACAGGTCACGAGCGTCATCGCCTTGCAGCTCGGCCAAGGCATCGCCGAACTCAAGGCGGGCAGATTCCAGCGCGGAAGCACGGTTCAGGTCTGGCTTGTCGCTGTCGCACAGCCAGTGCCAGAGCGCCTTCCAGACGGGCTCGGCCTGGCCCCAAAGGGCCGGAGGGCGTACGTCGGTACGGGAGGCCATCAAGCTGGTCGCGGGCTCGTGCTGCAACCACCGACGGATCAGGCGGGGTGGAGTCATGACAGCGACATCGGACACAAACGCAAGCAACATGAGACGATTCTTGACCGTCAGTTGCCCCGAGAAGCGCCGATAAGCTGCGCCGGACCGGCTTGTTTCCAGTCGCGAGCGCTTGGCTGCCCCGTGCCAATTCATGGTCTGGCGGCGCCACGCACGAAAAATGTGGCCCCCACGGGGTTGCGGCCAGCGTTCCCGGCGCGCACAGTCGATGCGGTGGGCGCTGTTCCGCTAAAGTGCCTGCAAGGCGGCAAGCACATTTGCCGATGGGTTCGACCTGGAGGGTAAGCACCCGTGGCCCTGCGGATCATGTTGATCGACGACAGCGAGGCCGACCGCCTCTACACCCGCATCGTGCTCGAGCGTTCGGGGGCCGCCCGGGAGGTGCTCGAGTATGAGTACGCTCGCGATGCGCTCGCCGACCTGTCCCACGGAGGCATCGCCGTTGACCTGATCTTGTTGGATATCAACATGCCGGGCATGGATGGTTTCGAGTTTCTCGACGCCTACCAGCAGGTACTCAGCGGTGCCGCCACGTCGGCCCAGCACGCCGCAACGGTTGCGGTGGTCATGCTGACCTCCTCTGCCGATCTCCAGGACCGGCAGCGCGCGCAGTCGTACCCGTGCGTCAAGGGCTACCTGACCAAGCCCATCGATCTGGCTTCCGCCCGTGAGTTGCCGCAGCACCTGCCCCCATGGCCTGCAGG
>CAYJEC010000073.1:1403-4833 GCA_964369025.1 uncultured Ideonella sp.
GGCGTCTGCCGGGTTTCGCCGTGATCGCCCACCTGATGGGGCTGCTGGCGCTGCTGGCCCTGCCGGCATGGGCAGCGGCGCAGCCTCAAAGCCAGCTCGAAGCCCGTTTTGGGGCTGAGGCCGACTACGGCCCCTTCGTTTACGCAGAGAGCGACGGCCGCGTGTCGGGGCTGTCGGTGGACATGTTGGACCTGATTGCGCGACATTCAGCCCTGCGGGTTCAAACACTGCCCCCTCGGCCATTGAAGGAACTGCTCGAGGGAGTGAAGCAGCGTCAGATCGACCTGCTTTCGTCACTGCGTCCAACACCAGAGCGCAGCGCCTATCTGCTCTTCAGCCGGCCCTATGTTTCTGTCCCGGCAGTACTCGTTCTTCGGCGGCAGGATCCCTTGCGGAACCGCCCGGCATCGGAGCTCTGGCTGGCACTGCGCGGAAAGTCCGTGGCCGTCGGCTCTGGCTATGCTGTCGAGGCCTTTGCGCGGGCTTCATGGCCGGATATCCAATGGCAGGGCTTGCCCGATGATGTGCATGTGCTGCGGGGTTTGCAGCAGGGCGAGCAGGCCGCTGCCGTGGTGGATCTGGCCAGCCTGGCCTTCATCGCCCGGCAGCACGGCCTGGTGGGCCTGGACGCGGTGAGCCTCGTCGGCTTCGAATACGCGCTGAGCTTTGGTGTGTCGCGTGAACGCCCTGATTTGCTGGAGCGCATCGATGCGGGCATGAAGGCCATTCCGACCGCTGAACGCCGGGCCGTGGTTGAGCGGTGGATGAAACCGCTCGAGTTGCAGGACCAGGCACCCAGCCCGTGGCCAGCGCGGCAGTGGGTACTGATGTTGCTGGCTTTGGGGTTGGCGCTGGGTCTCTGGGGGTGGCTGCGATCTCGGCGGCATCGGCGCAGCCCATGAATTCGCACACTGCTCTCGAACTGGAGGATGGCCCCGCACCGGATGCCCTGCAGGTTCGACTGTTTGCGTCAGGGGCTCTCGCGGCCATGCTGCTGGGTGCGCTCTATCTGCTGTTGGCTCTGCTTTCGCTCCATCTTTCTCGCCAACCAGGCAGCATCGCCACCATCTGGTATGCCAACGCCGTAGCGGTTGCCTTTCTGCTGTACGCACCGAGCAGACGGCACGCCACCGCACTGTGGCTGGCCACCGGCTTGGCCTGTCTGGCAGCCAATCTCGTCTGGGACAGCGACCTCTCATTGGCATCGTTGTTCGTCTTGCCCAACCTGACGGAGATTGCCGTTGCCGTGTGGTTGTTGCGCCGTGCTGAACTGGCACGCGCAAACCTGCGCTCGCCTTGGGCGATGTTGCGTTTGCTTCTCCTGGGCGGCTTCTTGCCGCAAATGGTGGGCGCCACGGTGGGGGCGTGGTTGCTGCACAGCCTGCGCGGCCTGCTGCCGGAGAACACCTGGCTGGGCTGGTTCGAAGGCTCGGTCATCGGTAGCCTGTCGCTGCTGCCACTGGCTTGCCTGTGCCTGCGCCTGCCGGGTAGCGCATTGCGCGCGGCCTGGCTGGAATGGCGCTTTCTCGCGCTGCTGCCGCTGTCATTGGCGATCACCCTGTTGGCCGCAGGTATCTCGCCGTTTGCCTTCGTCTACCTGTCCCTGCCACTTCTCCTGGCGGCCATGCTCCTGGACCTGGTGGCCGTGTGCCTCCTGACGATGGTGCTTTCGGTTTGCATCGCTGCGGCGATGGGCGGGGGCCTGTTCGTGCCGCCGCCTGCGCAATCAGTCTGGGAAGAGAGCCTGATCTACCTGGCCTTGGGTGCCGCCCTGCTGCCGGCACAGTTGCTGGCCTCGTCCGTGGCTGCCATGCGCGACAGCGCAGAACGCCTTGAGGCGCGTACCCGTGAACTCGAAACCACCAACGAGCGCCTCAATCAGTTCCTGCACATCGCATCGCACGACTTGCGTGAGCCCCTGAACACGATGACCCAGTTTGCAGGCCTGCTGCAAGCCGACCTGAAGGACGATGGCCATCCACAGGTGCAGGAGTATCTGCGCCTGGTGAACCAGGCTGGCCAGCGCATGCGGCGCCTGCTCGACGACGTGCTGATCTATGCACGATTGCGCGGAGAGCGGGCGGCGCCAGCGGAGAACGTTGATTTGTCCCGCTTGATGGCGGAGGTCCGTGAGGGTCTGGCAGCGGCCTTGAGCAACAGCCAGGGCCAGATCGAGGTGGTGCCGTTGCCGACAGTCCGGGGTCATGCGAGCCTGTTGTCCTTGATGTTCCAGAACCTGTTGAGCAACGGCCTGAAGTTCATGCCGCCAGGCCGCGCCGCACGGGTGAATGTCAGTACACGGCGTGTGCCGGGCTGGCACGTCATCAGCGTGCGCGACAACGGCATTGGCATTGCGCCAGAGGATCAAGCCCGATTGTTCAAGCCCTTTTCACGGTTGCACCCCCGGCGCCTGTACGACGGCACGGGACTGGGCTTGGCCTTGTGCCAGCAGGCAGTTCTCGCGCACGGCGGGCGAATCGAGTTGGAGTCCACGCCTGCCGAAGGCAGTTGCTTTCATGTCTGGCTGCCGGATGCTGCAGGGGGTGATGCCCAGCGGGCTTGATCAAGCCGGGCAGGTTCCCTCATGGGCTGGCCTGAGGGCTGCCAAGGGCCGTCAATGCCGCGCAGTGTCGATCCCTTCACACAGGCGCCGCGCACCCTGCACGAATCGCGGGCCCATTCGGCCGATCAGGTCGCCGTCGATCTGCACGAAGCGCTGGTGGCGAACAGCGTCGACCTGGGGGAAGCGCGGCCACTGCCCGCGATCGGGGTGGTCGCTGGCGGCGCCGGCCATGGCGATCACTTGAGGGTTGCGTTGAACAGCAGCCTCCCAACTCACCGTGGGGGTGAGGGCGGGCAACTCGGCAAACACGTTGACGCCACCGCAGGCGGTGATGGCCTCGTGGATCAGGTGGTCCCGGTTGAAGGTCATCAGCGGCTGGTGCCAGACCTGGTAGAAGACCCGCACGGGGCTGCGGCTGGCGTAGTCGGACCGCAGGCGGGCCCAGTCCAACTCGACCTTCCGTGCCTGTGCTTCACCTTCGGCGCCATGACCGGTCAGCTCGCCGATGCGGCGCAGGCTCTGCCCGATGTCAGCCACGCTGCGGATCTCACTCTCGAACACCTGCACGCCCAGCTTGTTGAGGGGAGCCCGTGCGCGGTCCGGGAAGCCGGTGCGCCAAATCAGCACCAGGTCTGGCTTGAGCCGGGCCATGGCTTCATGGTTCAGTGCCACCGCGTCGCCGACGATGGGCAGCGCCTTGGCGGCCTCTGGGTAATTGCTGAACCGGCTCACCGCCACCAGTTGCGCGCCCGCTCCCACAGCGTAGACCTGCTCGGTCAAATGGGGCCCGAGGGCGATCACCCGCTGCGCCGGCTGGGCCAGCTTCACAGCCCGGCCACTGTCGTCCACCACCGAGACCGGCCCGGC
>CAYJEC010000073.1:4843-5962 GCA_964369025.1 uncultured Ideonella sp.
GAGATGGCATTCCCTTGAACTATCAGGCCCCTAACCGGCCCGGCCACGGCCGCCCAGGACAGCGCGCAGCCGGCTGCGGTGAGGACGTTGCGCCAGCTCACCGGGCCGCCGTCCTGGGCTCAAACGCACACTGGGCACGGACCTGGCAGGCGCCACAGCGTGGCTGGCGGGCCTGGCAGATGTAGCGGCCGTGCAGGATCAACCAGTGGTGGGCGTCGACCAGGAATCCCGGCGGTATCGCCGCCAGCAGGCCCTGCTCGACGGCCAGCGGTGTCTTGCCCGGCGCCAGCCCGGTGCGGTTGGCGACCCGGAAGATGTGGGTATCCACCGCCATTGTTGGTTCGCCAAAGGCCACGTTCAGCACCACGTTGGCTGTCTTGCGGCCGACACCGGGCAGGGCCTCCAGCGCAGCGCGGTCGCGGGGCACGCGGCCGCCATGCCGCTCAATCAGGATTCGGCAGGTTTCGACCAGATGCCGGGCCTTGGTCCGGTACAGGCCGATGGTGCGGATGTGGGCCTCGATGCCGTCGACCCCGAGCGCCAGCATGCGCGCCGGGGTAGGCGCCAGCGCAAACAGAGTGCGGCCGGCCTTGTTGACGCTGACGTCCGTGGCCTGGGCCGACAACAGCACGGCAGCCAGCAGCTCGAAGACATTGGTGAACGCGAGTTCGGTCTCAGGCTGCGGGTTGGCGGCGCGCAGGGTCGAGAAGAAAGCGTCGGTCTGGGCAGGGGTCATTCGGGGGGCTTGCTGCGCTGCGCGCGGGAGCGGGCCATGGCGGCCTCGATCACCGCGCGCTTGCGGGCGATGGTGTCCGGATCGGTGTGCAGGGTCTGGTTCTCCAGGTCGGCCAGCTTGTGGGCTGCCTTGGCCGCCAGGCGCTCGTCGTTCTCGCTCAGGTCGCGGGCCACGCGCATCTGGCGAAAGGCGTACTGCGCCCGGGCGCGCCCGGCCTGCTCGGCGCTCCAGGCAGCCCAGCCGGTGTGCTCGCCGGTCACTGGCAGCATCGAGATGCAATCCACCGGGCAGGCTGGCACACACAGTTCGCAGCCTGTGCAATCGGGTTCGACAACAGTGTGCATTTTCTTCGACGCACCGACGATGCAATCTACCGGGCAGGC
>CAYJEC010000073.1:5972-10484 GCA_964369025.1 uncultured Ideonella sp.
AGCGTGCAACCGATGCACCAGGCCTCGTCGATCACCGCGATGGCACGCGGGCCTTCGTGGCCGTTCGCTGGGTTGAGCGGGATCGGTCGAGTGTGGGTGAGCGCGGCCAGGCGCACGATGCCTTCGGCACCGCCGGGCGGGCACTGGTTGATGGGCGCTTTACCCCCAGCGATGGCGCGGGCATATCCCTGGCAATCGGGGTAGCCGCAGCGCGTGCACTGCGTCTGCGGCAGGGCATCGTTCAAGCGGCTGGCCAGGGCGGCCTGCGCGGGCGACAGCTCGGTGGGGGCAGGGGACGTCACTGCAGGATTATCCCTGCGGTGACCGGCCTCCCATGGCACTCAGGCGCGTTGGGCGCGCTTGCGCGGTGCCGACTTGGCAGGCGCCTTCGTGGCAGTCTGGGCCCCAGCGAGTTGCAGGATCTCGGCCGGTTGGTTGAAGCGCTGGATGAACCCACGCACCTCGGGGTAGACCTTCTCGCGCCATCGGCGGCCCGAGAAGATGCCGTAGTGGCCGGCGCCTTCCACGTCGTAGTGGAACTGGCGGCCCTTGGGGATGCCGGTGCACAGGTCGTGCGCGGCGCGTGTCTGGCCGGCGCCGGAGATGTCGTCCAGCTCGCCCTCGATGGTCAGCAAGGCGGTGGTCGTGATGTCTTGCGGGCGAACGTAGGCGCCACCGACCTGCCAGGTGCCATTGACCAGCGCGAAGTCCTGGAACACGGTCTTGATGGTGTCCAGGTAGTACTCGGCCGGCATGTCCAGGACGGCGTTGTACTCGTCGTAGAACTGCCGGTGCGAGTCGACGTTGTCGTCGTCGCCTCGAACCAGGTCGAGGAAGTAGTCGTAGTGCGAGCTGAGGTGTCGGTCCGGGTTCATCGCCACGAAGCCGGTGTGCTGCAGGAAGCCAGGATAGACGCGGCGGCCCGCACCGGGGAAGTTCGGCGGCACACGGTAGATCACGTTGTTCTCGAACCAGGAGTGGCTCTTGTTCATCGCCAGGTTGTTGACGGCGGTGGGCGACTTGCGTGCGTCGATCGGGCCACCCATCATGGTCATCGTGCGCGGCGTGAATTCGCCCTGGCTGGCCAGCAACGAAATCGCCGCCAGAACCGGCACCGTCGGTTGGCAGACCGAAATCACGTTGACCTCGGGGCCGATGTGGCGGATGAACTCCTGCACGTAGGCGATGTAGTCGTCCAGGTGGAAGGCTCCCACCGACGTCGGCACCATCCGGGCATCTGTCCAGTCGGTGATGTAGACCTTATGGTCCTGCAGCAGGCCCTTGACGGTGTCGCGAAGCAGGGTGGAGTGATGGCCCGACAGCGGGGCGACCACCAGCACCGTGGGCTGTTCCTTCATGCCGGACAGCGCGGTGGGGTCGTCGGTGAAGCGCTTGAAGCGGATCAGCCGGCAGAACGGCTTCTCGATGGCGACCTGTTCTTGAACGGCCACGTCCACACCGTCCACCTTGACGCTTGCGATGTTGAACGGCGGCTTCTCGTACTCCTTGGCCAGCCTGTGCATCAGATCCAGCCCAGCAGCCACGCGCTGGGCCATCGGGGTATGGGTGAACGGCGACAGCGGATGGCTGTATAGCTTCGCCGAGGCGCTTGCAAACTCGGAGAACGGCGCCATCAGGGCGCGTTGGGTTTCATAAAGCTGATACAGCATTCAATAGGCTCCGGGTTGGCTCAGCCGGCATTGCCGGGCACGCTATGGTGCACTGCAATACCTGAGATGAGCCTGACACAAACGTTTTCACTCAGCATTGTGCACTGCAGCATCACATCTTGCATAAGTGCTTGCACGAACGGCGTTGACCTGATTGGGCTCGCCATGCGGGTGCGCTGACGTGCTAAAAAGGGGCCAGGAAGTTTCCATTTCGTCAGACCGGCCGGATCAGGTAGACGCAGCGGCGGCCACCTGCCAGCAGATGCTCGGAGCGTTCTACCTTGGCGCCGGGGCCGAGGCAGCGCTGAAACAGCGCCAATTCGGCGCGGCAGAACCCTTGACATTGGGTGGCCGCGGCGCAGATCGGGCAATGGTCCTCGATCAGCAGCCAGCCATCGCCGTCGCCGGCGCGTTCGGCACGGGCCATGTAGCCCTCCTCGTGGCGGGCCAGGGCGAGGGCCGCGACACGCAGGTCCAGGCGCTTCATCCCATTCAGGCGGCGCCTGTAGTGCGATTCGGCCTCAGCCTCGCGGGCTGCGATCAGGGTATCCACGGCATTTGGGCCGAGATGCTCGGCGGCATGGCGCAGCAACTGCACAGTGAGGTCACCATGGCGGTCCGGGAAGCGGCCGTGGCCAGCATCCGTCAGTGCCCAGATCCGCTTCGGACGGCCCACACCCTGGTTTTCATCGTGGAAGACAACCAATCCCTGTGCGGCCAAGGCTCGCAACTGCTTGTGTGCGCCCATCGGCGTGATGGCGCAGGCGGCTGCCAGCATGGCGGCACTCTGCGGGCCGCGGCTCTTGAGCTGGAAGAGCAACCGCTCTGTGGTGGGGGCTGTCACAGGGCCTCCACCGGGATGGCAGCCTGATCCGCAACCGGGTTGGCTGCCTCATGCCGCGCCCAATGCCAGAAGGCTAGGGCCGCACCGCAGGCACACAGGGCGCCGAGCGCCATGACGCTGCGGACCGTCCAAAGCGACAAGGCGCCGCCGGCCAGCGCGATGGCCACGTTGGAGAAGCAGAAGATGGTCGTCAGCAGGCCCATCATGCGGCCTTGGCCGTGGTGGGCGAAGCGCGACGAAACCCAGGCTGGCAGCAGCGCGCTGTAGATCGCCAACGGAACGCCGAGCAGGCCGATGGTGACCAACCCGGGCACCGGGGGCAGCACGACCAGCAGCGCCAGGCCGGCCGCGCCGGCCGCAGCCGCCAGCGCGGTGCCGCGCAGCGGGTGGCCCAGGCTCGGCAGGCGGCCAGCCAGCGCTGTGCCAACCAACATGCCAGCGCATTGGGCGGCGGTGACCCAGGCGATGCCGGCCGGCCCGAAACCGGCTTCAGTCACACACCACAGCGGTGCGTATTCGTACAGCGCCGTCACGCCGCACATGTAGGCCAATTGAAGCCCGAACAGTCGGCGGAGCGCGGGGTCGTGAATCAGTGGGGCCAGGGTCGATCCCGCCAGTGCACCGGTGTCGCCTGTGGTCCGTCGCTTGTCGTGGCCGCTCCCGGGCACGCCCAGCAGCACCAGCGCTGCGCAAGGCAGCATCGCCAGCGCGGCCACCGCGAAGGGAACCGGCTCGCCCCAGCGCAGCAACAGCCCCCCGATCAAGGGGCCAAGCAGCCAGCCGCCATACTGGCAGGCGTTGAGCCAGGCGAAGGCGCGCACGCGGGAGGCCTCGTCATGGTGGTCGGCCAGCAGGGCTCGGGCCACTGCGATGTTGCCCTCGGTCAGGCCGGTGGCGAAACGGGCCAGGAGGAACAAGGGGTACCAGCGCGCCGACAGCGCCCCCGCCGTGACGAGATTTCCCACCGCGCAGGCCAGCAGGGTGACGACCAACACCTGGCGGCGGCCCAGGCGGTCCGACATCGGCCCCAGGACCAGGCTGCCGAGCAGGATGCCGGCCGGATTCGCAGCCAGGGCCATGCCCAACAGCCATTCGGGCGGCCAACCGGCGTAGTGGGTGAAGGCATCGGCCGGCCCGTCGACGAAGATCGGCGCGAGGATCGGGTAGGGCATGGCCATGCCGACCGTGCACAGCAGCGTGACCGCGCAAACGGCGATGAGCAGGCGCAGCGTGGCGCTGTCCGGGGTCACGGCTGAGCCTGGTTATGCCACGCGGCGTTCTGCAGCACCACGCGGTAGCCGTCGTGGTCCTGGAAGCTGCGTCCGCGTTGCTCCCAGTAGGGGTTGAACGAAGAGACGGAATTGAAGCCCGCCGAGAGGGCCCGTTCGCAGGCCGATTGCCACTGTGCTTCGTCGGGCAGGTACAGCACCGCCAGATCTTCGGCCGTTGGAGTCGGTGCCACAGTGTGGTGGCGACAACGGGTGAACTCGAAGTGCCAGGTGCCGCCGGGCAGGCCCAGCATCACGCCGTCGAAACCGTCATGGTCTTCGAAGTGACCTAGAAGAACCAGGCCCAGGCCCTGGGCGTAGAGGTCGGCGCTGCGGGCGGGGTCGCTGACAGGGCGGGCGATGCGGAGCTGAGGAACCATGGCGGCATGATGCCGAAAAAAATCAACCAATTGTTTATAAACTGGGCTGAAAGAAGGGCCTTCCGGCCCTGCCCTGTGCGGCCCGCCGAAGCAGCGCTCAGAGCACCTTGGCGATCGATTCGCTCACGTAGCCGATGTTCTTCTCGTTCAGCGCCGCCACGCAGATGCGGCCCGAGTCGACGCCATAGACCCCGAACTCGCTGCGCAGCCGCTCCATCTGCGGTTTTGTCAGGCCCGAGTAGCTGAACATGCCACGCTGGGTGGTGATGAACGACATGTCGCTCTTCACACCGGCCGCCTTGAGTTGCTCGACCAGCGCGCCACGCATCGACTTGATGCGGTTGCGCATG
>CAYJEC010000074.1:0-10437 GCA_964369025.1 uncultured Ideonella sp.
CCGCGCGCCAGGTACTCCAGGTTCACCTGGTGCACGATGCCGAAGCCGGGTGGCACCACGCCGAAGGTGTCGAACGCGCCCATCCCCCACTTCATGAACTGGTAGCGCTCCTGGTTGCGCTGGAACTCCAGCTTCATGTTCAAGTCCAGCGCTTTGGGGCTGCCGAAGTGGTCGATCATCACCGAGTGGTCCACCACCAGATCCACCGGCACCAGCGGCTCGATCGCCTTGGGATCCTTGCCGAGCGACACCGCCACGTTGCGCATCGCCGCCAGGTCGGCCAGCAGCGGCACGCCGGTGAAATCCTGCAGCACCACGCGGGCGACGACGAAAGGGATCTCGTCGGTGCGCGGGCCGTTGGCCAGCCAGCCGGCCAGTTGCTTCACATGCTCGGCCGTGACCTTCTGGCCGTCGCAATTGCGCAGCACGCTCTCCAGCACGATGCGCAGCGACACCGGCAGGCGGCTGACGCCCGAGAAGGCCATGGCGAGTTCCGGCAGCGAATAGAACTGGCCCTCCTTGCCGGACGCGGTGGTGAAGGTCTTCAACGTTGAAGCGTAGGCGTGCGGCATGGCAGGTCCTCGTGGGCCGGGAGGCGGCCCGTGAGCGACACATCTTGCCAGCGACCGTCGCGCCCTGGGAAATGGTTCGTGACAAGCCACCGCCAGGGCGGTGGTCACCAGGCAGCGTGTCGGCCGGGCCGGCAGCCCGGGCGTTGTGTGCCTTGCCACCATACTTGCGTGCTTGCCTGCCTCGATGACCCGCCTCCTGTCCCGATCTCCCGCCGCGCTGGCGCTGGCCCTGGGCCTGCTCGGCACGGCCCGTGCCGCGCCGGACGACGCTGCCTTCCACCGCCGCGCCGCCGCCTGCGTGGCGGTGCTGGAGCGCGACGCCTCGGCCCTGGCCACCCGTGTGCAGGCCGGTGACAAGACCGCCCGGCCGGCCCTGCTGAAGCTCACCGAACAAGGCTTCACCTTCGTCGGCAAGGCTTACCTGCGCGGGCTGCGCAAGGCCGAGGCGGACCGGCTGGTGGACGAGGCCAGGTCGGCCCACAAGACCCTGCCGCCCGAGGCGCTGCAGCAGCTCTCTGCCGGGTGCCAGGCCGAGGGCGGGCGGCTGTTCGCGGACGCCAACGCGCTGGAGCGCGCCCTGGTCACAAATCGCGCCAAGGCGCGTGTGGAGTCACTTCTGGCCCCGAAGAAACCTCGTTGAATCGCGTTCGCGGGTAGTCCATCAGGCGCGGGGCACTTGGGCGGTGGCACACTACCGCGCCCGATGTGGTGGCGCCTGCCTTCCCGCGAATGAACACGACCGAGATTTACCTGATCGCGATGGTGATGATCTTCACCATCCCCTACCTGATCTGGCGCCTGGCGCGCACCGACTACTGGGCGCCGTTGGTGGTGGTGCAAATCGTCACCGGCATCGTGCTGGGCCCGGGCGTTCTCGGCGCCGCGTTCCCGAGCTACTACCAGTTCGTCTTCAACCCGGCGGTGATCCAGTCGCTCAACGGCGTGGCCTGGTGGGCGGTGATGCTGTTCGTGTTCATCGCCGGCATCGAGCTGGACCTGCACGAGGCCTGGCGCCACCGCCGCGAGAGCGGCATCACGGCCGGCCTGGCGCTGGGCGTGCCGCTGGCCTTTGGCTGCCTGGCGGCGCTGGGCATGGTCGGCGATGCGGGCTGGGCGGGCACGCAAGGGCAGCCCTGGCAGTTCGTGCTGGGCATCGGCATGGCCTGCGCGGTGACCGCGCTGCCGATCCTGATCCTGCTGATGGAGAAGCTGGAGATCCTGCGCCAGCCGGTGGGCCAGCGCATCCTGCGCTACGCCAGCATGGACGACATCGCCATCTGGGGCGTGCTGGCACTGATCCTGATGGACTGGTCGCGGGTCGGCAAGCAGCTCGGATTCCTGCTGGCGTTCGCGGTGCTGGGCTGGGCCATTCGCCGCCTGATGCGCTGGATGCCCGAGCGTGACCGCTGGTACGCCGGGCTGATCTGGCTCGCGCTGTGCGGCCTGGGCGCGGATTGGTCCGGCCTGCACTTCATGGTCGGCGCTTTCCTGGCGGGCGCCATCCTGGACTCGCACTGGTTCGACCAGAAGCAGATGGACCTGCTGCGCCACCATGTGCTGCTGGTGGTGATGCCCGTGTTCTTCCTCAGCACCGGCCTGCGAACCAACTGGACGATGGGCGGAAGTGCCGTCTTCATCGCCGCCGGCGTGCTGCTGCTGGCCTCGGTGTCGGGCAAGCTCATCGGCACCCACCTGGCCGGCCGGATACTGAAGTGGCAGCCGGGCGAGGCCTCGCTGATCGGCTGGTTGCTTCAGACCAAGGCGCTGATCATGATCATCTTTGCCAACGTTCTGCTGGACAAGCAGATCATCAGCAACGCCACCTTCACCGCCCTGCTGCTGATGGCGGTGGCCAGCACCATGCTGACGGTGCCGGTGGTGTCGCGGATGCTGGCGCGGATGAAGGCGCTGATCCTGCGGGATAGTTGAGCCCGGTGACTTCGTTGAACCGGCGCGGCGCGTGAATCGAGGGATGGCCGAGCCGATCGCGCCGGCCGACACTGGGTCCTCATTTCTGGAGGATCCTCATGAAAGCGCACGACAAGTATCTCGGTCGGGCCGTGGCCATGGCCTGGCTCATGGCGGCGGCGGTGCCCATGGCGGTGCAGGCCTGCGACTTCGCGCTGAGCGATTTCTCCATCGACAGCGACAAGTGGCAGGTGGCCGATCTCGCCTACCCCAACCCCGGCAACCCGCCGACACCGATCGCCTTCTACACACCGAGCTTCGAGGGCGACACGGGCAACCCTCCGGGCGACATCGTGATGAGCGACCCGAGCGCGAATGCCTGGTACTGGTACGCGCCCAAGAAGTTCCTGAAGAACAAGAGTGCGGCGTACGGTGGCAGCCTGCAGTTCGACCTGTCGGTCACCGGCTCAGGCACCTACTTTGTCGAGGAGGACGTGATCCTGGTCGGCAACGGGCTGACGATCGTGGCGGCCCTTCCCACGCCACCGGTCCTGGCCTTCACCCACTACACCGTGCCGCTGGGCACGCCGACCTGGAAGGTCGGCAGCCGGACCGGCGCGGTCGCGACCGCGAAGGAGATCAAGAAGGTGTTGAAGGGCCTCACCGACCTGTACATCCGCGGTGAGCACCGCAATCAGCTCGACGACTTCGGCCGCCTGGACAACGTGTTGATCACCCGACCAGGCGCGTGCCCGCCGTGAGACGCCACGGCAGGGCCGCACGATGGCGGCCCTGCGTGCGAGCTCAGTTCACCACCCACACCACGGCCGTGCGCGCTGGCACCGTGAACCGGCCGGTGGTGTTGTCGTAGGTGGCCTGCGCTGCGCGCTTGTCGGCAGCCTCTGGTGCGCTATGCACCGGGTGCAGCGAGAAGCCCTTGCCGGCCAACGCGCCCAGGGTCACCGCCTTCTCGACCTTGTCCACGTTGACGAGGTAGGCCAGTTCGCGGAAGTTGGCGCCCGGGTAGCCGGCGCCGTTCAGGTGACCGGCCAACACCGTGGCCTCCTGGCCGGACCCGGTGTTGTGGAATGCCAGGCGCGCCTTGATGTCGTCGGCCGTGCGCAGCCTCAGCAGGGTGCTGCTCTTGCGGATCTTCAGCAGGTCGCGGAAGGCGTCGCGCGTCCAGGCGATGTCGGCCGGCACCGGCTTGATCGCCGGGTTGGCCAACAGCGGCTGGATCATGCCCCACTCGTTGCCGTTGTCACGCTGCATCGGCAGGCCCACCGCGAAGTTGTTGTCGGCGTAGGTCCAGTCGAGGCGGTTGAACCAGTCGCCCGAGTCGTAGCTGTTGCGGTCCATCGACTTGCTGCGCAACGTGTCCACCCCGGCGTGGAAGTACGGCACGCCCTGGGCAAAGGTGTTCACCGCCGCGGCCAGCATCTGCACGCGGGCCCGGTCCTCGGTGGAGGTGGTGGTGGGCAGCCTGTAGGCGTTGATGTCGAAGTAGGTCTGGTTGTCGTGGTTCTCGAAGTAGTTCACGACCTCGGAGGGGTCGATCACATAACCACCCGGCAGCCCGCCGACGTTGAGCTGCTCCAGCGGCAGTGTGGCGTCCCAATGGGTGGTCAGCGTGTAGCTGCGGATCGAGCCTGCCAGGCTCGCCTTCAGCACGTCACCCAGCCACATCAGGTCGGCCTTCGAGCGCCCGCCGCCCAGCTCGTTGGGGTCGTACCAGAGGCCGTTCACGTATCCCTGGTTGGCGATCAGGCTGTTGCCGGAGTCGCAGCAGCCACCACCGCGCAAGGCGTCGCGGATCATCGGGTTGAAGGTGCCGATGCCCGTGCCGTTCAACGACAGCATTTCGGCCTGCACGAAGCGTGCGCCGTTGGCCACCTCGCCGAAGTTCCAGCCTTCGCCGAGCAACTGAACGTCGCGGCCGGCGGCGGCCTTGACCTTGGCCTTCAGCTCCTCCATCACCGAGCGCGGCTGGTGGCCCATGATGTCGAAGCGGAACGAGCTGATGTGGTAATCCCGAGCCCAGGTGATGACCGAGTCGATCATCAGCTTGCCCATCATGCGGTTCTCGGTGGCGGTGTTCTCGCAGCAGGTCGAGCGCTCGATGCCGCCGCTGGCATTCAGCCGGTGGTAGTAGCCGGGCACCACCTTGTCGAGGACCGAGCGGTCGTTCTGGCCGGATTCGCTGGTGTGGTTGTAGACCACGTCCATGCCCACCCGCAGGCCGGCGGCATTGAGCGCCTTGACCATCTTGCGGAACTCGACGATGCGGGTCGCGCCGTTGGCCACGCTGCTGGCGAAGCCGCCGTCCGGTGCGGTGAAATGGTACGGGTCGTAGCCCCAGTTGAAGCAGTCCGTGCCGGCGCTGGCGGCCACGGTGGCCTGCTGGTCTGGCGAGTCCGGGGCGCCGCTCGGGCTGGGGGTGACGCAGCCCTTCTCGGGCACGCTGGCCAGGTCGAAAGCGGGCAGCAGGTGCACGTCGGTCAGGCCGGCCTCGGCCAAGGCCTTCAGGTGGCGCATGCCGTTCGTGTTGCTGTCGGTGAAGGCCAGGTACTTGCCGCGGTGGGCGGCCGGCACGCTGGCGTCGTTGGTGGAGAAGTCGCGCACGTGCAGCTCGTAGATGGACATGTCGGGCGACACGGCCACGGTGGCTGGCGGCTGGCTGGCATCCCAGCCCGCCGGCTTCAGGTGCGGCGAGTTCAGATCCGCCACCTGGCTGCGCAGGCCGTTGCCTGAGAGCGTGAGCGAATACGGGTCGGTGACCAGGTTGCGCACCACACCGACGCCACGCGAGAACACGCGAACGCCGAAGCGGTAGTACGCGCCGTTCAAGTCGCCGCTCTTGGCGAGGCTCCAGATGCCGGTGGCAGGGTCGAAGGCCATGGCCTCGGCGCTCACCGCGCGGTCGGCGCCGTTCTCGTACAGGTACAAGGCGACGTTTTGCGCCGTGGGCGCCCAGAGCTTGAAGCGGGTCTGCCCGCCGGCGACGTTGGCACCGAGGTCGGCCACGTCGTAGGCGGCGAGGTAGAGGGCATCCAGTGCGCCCGCCACCTGGGCGGTGGTGGCGTTCTGCGCGAGCCCGTTGGCGTCTTCCTGCACCAGCACGAGTTGCTGGCGATGCAGCGTCTTGAGCTGGGCCAGGTCGGCGTCACGCACGTTGAAGACCGTGCCGCGGCCCACGTACTTGAAGCGCAGTGCGTCAGCCGGCGGCACGGCGCCGCCGAAGGGGTCGAGGGTGATCGCGCCATCTGCGCCACTGACCGGCTGGCCGAGCGTGGTGGCAATCTGGCCGGTGGCCGAGTGGTAGAGCTTGACCGTGCCGCTGGCGCTGACGCGGGGCCATTGCACCAGCCGCTCGTTGAGCCAGACGGCGCGGGCGTCGGTGGTGGAAACCGAGCGCAGGTCCGGCGCGGTGACGTAGACGGTGGCATCCAGCTCGATCAGCCAGATGTCGCCCACCTGGCCGTTGATGCTCAGGTTGGCATAGTCGACGTGGATGTTGTTGGGGCGGCCGTCCTTGTCGTTCTGGTTCGGCGCCATGCCGTGGACGATGAACTCGAGCGAGGTCTTGCTGCTGTCCTGCTTCGGGTTGATGACGGGAATCTCGAACACCACCTCCTCGGCACCCAGCGCATAGCCGGGCATTTCGTTGAAGGCCACCGGCGCGTTCCAGTTGTCGATCGCCACGCCAGGCAGGCGGGTGGCATCCAGCCCGCTGCCGTTCCACAGGTGCAGGCCCCAGGCGCTGTAGTCGCCGGCGAAGCGCTTGTAGTGCACGCGAACCGAGGTGATGTCCGGCGCCGGCGAATCCAGCGGGTTCTTCAGGTAGGTGGTGTTGTCGTTCTGGATCCGCCAGATCTCGTTGGCGCCGGGGGCCAGCGTGTAGCCCTGGTCGGCACCGCCGTGGTCCTTCTCGTCGCCCTTGTGGAGCTGGTAGCCGACGGTGCCGGAGTCCGCGTTGAGCGGCACGTCGTAAACGACGCCGAAGTCGTCGCTGGCGCCCCAGTTCCAGCCGTTGTTCCAGCCCGGGTCCTGCGCGGCGCCCCAGGTGTGGATCTGCCAGCCAGCGTAGTCGCCCCCGGCGCGGCGGTAGTGCACCTTCAGCGTGGTGGCCTCACGTGCGGCGGCGGCTTGGCGGCGCGCCTCGGGTACCGCGTGCAGCACGGTCTGCACCTCGGCGGTGTCGGCGGCCTCCAGCGAGGCGTCGGGCGCCGTGTCCGCACCACCGCAAGCGGCCAGCAGCGCGGCCGCCGCTGCCCCAGCGAGCGCGAGACGCGCCGAGCGCAGCCAAGTTGTCAGCCACCGAGCATTCATGACCCATCCTTTCAGCGTTTGCGGCCAGCGCGTGCCTTGAGGCCGCGCCAGTTTCAAGATGGGCGCGATGTTAGTGAAGTAAAACTACATTGCTAATGCGGGCTAACCCGTTGAGATCGATTGCCGTCTTCCCCTTGGCGCTGGAAATTCAGTAGTCGAGCTACATTCAGGTTGCCGATGAATTGTTGGGCCCACGTGCATCCACCAGGCCTTGGCCGGTGGCTCGGCGCTGCTGCGCGTCGGCGGCGTAGAAGCCCAGGTTGGCCAGGCCGACGCCGATGGGGATCAGGGCCCAGGTGGCCGCCTGAAGGTCTTGGTTGACCCACAGTGCGATGCCGATGCCCAGGCCGACGAAACCCCACAGCAGGCCCCGCCGCAGGTAGTCCCCGGCCACCGGCGACCGCCAGGTCCGCGCGCCGCCAAAGAACTCGGGCGGCAAAGGCGGGATCTCCATGCCGCGCTCGATGGCCATCAGCCGTTCCTTGTGGTGCAGCTCGAACATGTCGCGCTTCTTTCGGTAGTCCACCCAGATGGCGAGCATGCCGATGCCCAGGCTCATGACGATGGCCACGATGGGGACCAGGAAGGGCATGATGTGCTTGAGGCCGATGGGGTCCATGGCGAGGTGTCCTTGTTGGAGTGACGGTGTGTGCCGCTTGATACCCGCCGGCACGGGCTGCGGTTTCAGTGGGTCGGCAAAAAATTCTCCGGGCCGTGCTGAAACCGATCGCGCCGCCATGGGGTATCAAGCAGGATGGATCGGGCGCCCTTCGTGACTGCAAGCAGCCTCGCCGCCGAACGCGACGCCGACATCGTGCTGCTGCTGGCCGATGGCGAGCCCGAGCGCGCCTTCGACCGGCTGATGGCCTGCTACGAGGCCAAGGTGTACCGGCTCTGTGTGGCACTGCTGCGTGAGCCCGCCTGGGCGCAGGATCTGGCGCAGGACAGCCTGTTGCGTGTCTGGCGTGCACTGCCTCGCTACGACCCGGGCGCGGCCGCCTTGTCGACCTGGGTCTACGCCATCACCCGAAACCGCTGCCTGACGGCGCTCGCGCGGCGCCCGCCGCTGGAGGTGTCCTGGGACGAGCCGGCCATACAGGAAGCCGCCGAGCGCGTGGCCGCGCCTGACCCGCCCGTGGGGGCCGACACGGGGCCTGTGCTTCGGCAACTGGTCGACCAACTGCCGGAGGCACAGCGCCGGGCGATCACGCTGTACTACTTCGAGGAACGCGCGGTGGGCGAGGTGGCCGAGATGCTCGGCCTGCCCGAAGGCACGGTGAAGACCCACCTGCACCGCGCCCGCGCCACCCTGCGGCAACGCCTGGCCTGACTGGAGAACATGATGAATACGGACGCCTTCGACACCTTTCTCGATGAAGGCCTGCGTGCCGCCCTGCCTCCACCTGCTGCCCCGGCAGGCTTGCACGCGGCCGTCTGGGAAGCGGTGCGGCGCGAGGCCACGGGCACGCTGGCCACGCAGCGCGCCGAGCTGGAGGCCGACAGGGCGCGCCAGCTCGCCGCACTGCGGCAGGGCTTTGTGCAGATCCGCCGCGACACGCTGGCGATGGTGGTGGGCGTTGCTTTCACCACCGGCGCGGTGGTCAATGCCACCCTGCCTTGGTTGAGCGCCACGCTCCAGTTGGATCTGGCCGTGCTGCTGCCGTCACTCGCCCTGACCATCGGCCTGGCCGTGGGGGCCGGCGTCTGGGCGCAGCGCCTGGGCGGTGCGCGGTGGCATGCCAGTTGGCGGCAATGGCGCGCCGTGGTGGGTTTCTGAACGGGGCCAGGCAGCCGGGCGCGGTCCGTCGCAGAATCCCCCCATGAACAGCCCCGCCGACCTGCCAGCCCACGTTGCACGCCCGCTGCCCGACGCCATGCACACGGCCCTGGCCGAGCGCTTTGGAGCACGCCTGTCCACCGCCCTGGCCGTGCGCGAGCAGCACGGCCGAGACGAATCGCCTTTCGACATCCCGCCGCCCGACGCGGTGGTGTTCTGCGAGAGCACCGAGGAGGTGGCCTTCGTCGTCGCCCAGGCGGCCGCGCACCGGGTGCCGGTGATTCCCTACGGCGCCGGCTCGTCACTGGAGGGCCATCTGCTGGCGGTGCAGGGCGGCGTCAGCATCGACCTGTCGCGCATGGACAAGCTGCTGCAGATCCATGCCGAGGACCTGACGGTGACGGTGCAGGCCGGCGTCTCGCGCGAGCAGCTGAACCGGGAGATCCGCGATACCGGCCTGTTCTTCCCCATCGACCCCGGCGCCAATGCCTCGCTGGGCGGCATGGCCGCCACCCGGGCCAGCGGCACCAACGCCGTGCGCTACGGCACCATGCGCGAGAACGTGCTGGCGCTGACCGTGGTCACCGCCAGCGGCGAGATCATGCGCACCGGCACGCGGGCGCGCAAGTCCAGCGCCGGCTACGACCTGACGCGCCTGTTCGTGGGCAGCGAGGGCACGCTGGGGGTGATGACCGAGATCACGCTGAAGCTGTTCCCGCTGCCGCAGGCGGTGTCGGCGGCGGTATGCCACTTCCCGGACATCGCGAGCGCGGTCAACACCACCATCCAGATCATCCAGATGGGCGTGCCGATCGCCCGCTGCGAACTGCTGGACGCCAACGCCATCCGCGCGGTGAACCGGGCCGAGAAGATGACGCTGCGCGAGGCGCCGATGCTGCTGATGGAGTTCCACGGCAGTGAAGCCAGCGTGCAGGAGCAGGCTGAGACGGTGCAGGAGATCGCTGCCGAGTTCGGAGGTGAGGCATTCGAGTGGACGCGCACACCCGAGGCGCGCACACGCCTGTGGGCCGCGCGCCACCGGGCCTACCTGTCGGGCCTGCAGATGAAACCGGGCTGCCGGGCAGTGACCACCGATGCCTGCGTACCCATCTCGCGCCTGGCCGAGGCCATCACTGAATCCGTGGCTGAAGTGGACGCCTCCGGCCTGCCCTACTTCATCGTCGGCCATGTGGGCGATGGCAACTTCCACATCGCCTACCTGATCGACCCCGCGATCCCCGCCGAGCGCGAGCTGGCCGAGGCGCTGAACCTCAAGCTGGTTCAGCGGGCGTTGCGGCTGGAAGGCACTTGCACCGGCGAGCACGGGATTGGCCTGCACAAGCAGGGCTTCCTGCTCGACGAAACCGGCCCCGAAGCCGTGGCGATGATGCGTTCGATCAAGCGAGCGCTCGACCCGCACAACATCATGAACCCCGGGAAGATCTTCGTTCTCTAGCTCAGGTGGTCGGTGCCGGCACGCTCCAGCGCCGGGTGACCTCGCTCTTGCCGTTGACGCTTTCGAGGTGCACACCGAAGCCCCACAGCCGGGCGACGTGCTTGAGCACCTCGTGGGCGCCGTCGTCGAGCGGGCGGTCGTTGTGCTGGGTATGGCGCAGAGTCAGCGAGCGGTCGCCGCGCAGGTTCACGTTCCAGACCTGGATGTTGGGTTCGCGTGCGCCGAGGTCGTACTGGCGCGACAAGGCCTCGCGCACGCGGCGGTAGCCGGTCTCGTCGTGGATGGCGCTCACTTCGAGCTCGCTGTCTTTCTCGTCGTCGGTGATCTGGAACAGGCGGAAGTCGCGCATCAGCTTGGGGCTGAGGTACTGGCCGATGAAGCTCTCGTCCTTGAAG
>CAYJEC010000075.1:0-10433 GCA_964369025.1 uncultured Ideonella sp.
GGGCTACACGGCGCTCGGGCAGTTGCCAATGATGCTGGCGCTGTCGCTGTTCATCGCCACGGTGTTGAGCCTGGGCCGCATGTACCGCGACAGCGAGATGGCCATCTGGTTCAGCAGCGGGGCCGGGCTGGCCCGATTCGTGCGGCCGGTGTTGCGCACCGGCTCTCCGGTGCTGGCTGTGGTGGCCTTGCTGGCGCTGCTCGTCTGGCCTTGGGGCAACCAGAAAACCACTGAACTGCGGCTGCGCTACGAGCAGCGCTCCGACCTGATGCGGGTGGCGCCTGGCAGCTTCCAATCATCCGCCGACGGCAGCCGGGTGTTCTTCGTCGAACGAGAGGGCGACGTCGCCGGGGCAGCACGCAACGTGTTCCTGCTCGGCAGGAGCGCCGAGCGCGAGAGCGTCACCACGGCCCGCGCCGGCCGCCTGGAAACCGAAGGTGAAGACCGTCTGCTGGTGCTGGACGCCGGCCATCGCAGCGAGCAGAACAACGAGACCGGCGAGCACTTCCGGCTGAGTTTCGAGAACCTGCGCATGCGCGTGGATGCCGGCAAGGCCCGTGCCGCCGATGCGGTGCCGCCCAAGGCCATGAGCACCTTGGCCCTGCTGCGCGAGCCACTGGCCAGAAATCATGGTGAGCTGACGTGGCGCCTGGGCCTGCTCTTCGGCGCCGCCAACCTCGTGCTGCTGGGTGTCGGCCTGGCCGCCAGCAACCCGCGCCGGGCCAGCAACTGGAATCTGCTCTTCGCCTTGCTGGCCTTTGTCGTGTACTACAACCTGATCAATCTCAGCCAGGCCTGGGTTGGCGCCGGGCGCATCGGGTTGGGCGTGGCTGTCTCGTCGCTCCACGGTGGGGCCTTTGTCGTCGCGCTGGCCTTGATCTGGTGGCGCGACCATGCCACCGTGATGCGTTGGTGGCCCGTGCGCAGCGCGGCGGCAGCCGCATGAAGACCGTTCGTCGCCTGCTTTACCGCGACGTGGTCTGGTCCGTGGTGTTTGTCGCCATCGCGTTCCTCTCGCTGTTCTACTTCATCGACTTCCTCGAAGAACTGGAAGGCGTCGGCCGGCGTGGCTTCACCATGTGGCACGCCGCGCTGGCCGCCCTTTATGAGTTGCCCGGCCGCTTCTACGAGCTCTTCCCCATTGCGGTGCTGATCGGCACGATTTACGCCATGGCCCGGCTGGCCCAGTCGTCGGAATTCACCATCCTGCGCACCGGAGGCCTCGGGCCAGGCAAGGCGCTCAGCCTGCTGCTGACGCTGGGGGTGGCCATGGGCGTGCTGACTTTTGTGGTCGGAGAGTACGTGGCCCCGCTGGGTGAGCAGCAGGCCGCGACCTTGAAGGCGCGCTTTCGTGGCGGCCAGGCCCTTGGCAAGACCGGGGCCTGGCTGAAGGAGCGCCAGGGCAGCGGCGACGCCGAACGCAGCCTGTCGATCAATGTGCAGGGTACGGATGCCGACGGCCGAATGCGTGACATCCGCATCTTCGAGCACGACCGGTCAGGGGTGCTCGTTCGACGTATCCAGGCTGCCTATGGCCGCGCGGACAACTCTGGCGATGCGCCGCTTTGGCGCCTGGAAGACGCCCAGATCACGGAGTGGCCGGCCGGAGAGACCGGTGCGGTCCGCAGTTCGCGCGAGGCGCGTTTCGATTGGCCGACGACACTGGCCGAGACAGTCGTCGCGGCGGCGATCTCGCCGATCAAAAGCATGTCGACTGTGGACCTGTGGCGCTACAGCCGGCACCTGGAGCTCCAGGAGCAGGCCGCTCAGCGCTACGAACTTCAGTTCTGGCGCCGTGCCTTCTACCCTCTGGCCTGCATCGTGATGGTGGCTCTCGCCCTGCCGTTCGCCTACCTGCATGCCCGCGCCGGCGGGGTCAGCCTGAAGGTCTTCGGCGGCATCATGCTGGGGATCAGCTTCGTGCTGCTGAACAACGTCGTGGGCCACCTGGGCTTGTTGCGCGACTGGACTCCTTGGATCGCCTCGGCGCTGCCCAGCGGCGTTTACCTGCTGATGTCCTTGGCTGCATTTGGCTGGCTGGTGAGGTACCGTTGATCCGATGCAACAAGGCCTGATTCTTTTCGCCCATGGCGCCCGCGACCCACGGTGGGCCCAACCCTTCGAGCAGGTGGCAGCGCGCGTGCGCGGCCAGAGGCCCGGCCGACCGGTGACCTTGGCCTACCTGGAGTTCATGGCACCCGACCTGGATGCCGCAGGCGACGCCCTCGCCGAAGCCGGCTGCCAGCGCATCGAGGTCCTGCCATTGTTCCTCGGCGCCGGTGGCCATGTGCGCAAGGATCTGCCCGAGCGTCTGGCCCAGTTGCGCGAGCGGCACCCGGCGATCACCTGGACCTTGCACGCCGCCGCAGGCGAGTCCGAACGGCTGGTGCAGGCACTGGCCGACATCGCCGCCGAGACACTGGCCATGGCCGGCCCGGAGCAGCCATGAACCTGCACCAGTTCCGTTTCGTCCAGGAAGCGGTTCGACGCAACCTCAACCTGACTGAGACTGCCAAGGCGCTGTTCACCTCGCAGCCCGGCATCTCCAAGGCGATCCTCGAACTGGAAGAGGAACTCGGTGTCGACATCTTCGTGCGCCACGGCAAGCGGCTCAAGCGTGTCACCGAACCCGGTGTGCAGGTTCTGAAATCGGTCGAATTGATCCTGCGCGAGGTCGCCAACCTGAAACGCATCGGCGAGGAGTTCTCGAAGCAGGACAGCGGCCGGTTGTCGATCGCCACCACCCACACCCAGGCCCGCTACGTGCTCCCGGAGCCGGTCGCGCTGCTGCGCAAACGCCTGCCCAAGGTGCAGGTCAGCCTGCACCAGGGTACGCCGGATCAGGTGGCCCAGATGCTGCTCGACGGCAGCGCCGACATCGGCCTGGCCACCGAGTCACTGGCCGAGTACGACGAACTCGTGACCCTGCCCTGCTATGAGTGGCAGCATGTGATCGTGATGCGCTCGGACCACACCCTGGCCGGGGTGGACCGACCCACGCTGGAACAACTGGCTGGTGAGCCGCTGATCTCCTATCAACCGGCCTTTGCCGGGCGAAAGAAGATCGACCTGGCTTTTGCGCAGCGGCGGCTCAAGCCGAACGTCGCACTGGAGGCGATCGATTCCGACGTCATCAAGACCTATGTGCGCAGCGGCCTGGGTGTCGGCCTGATCGCCGAGATGGCCATGAATGGCGACAACCCCGAGGGCGAGCTGGTTTGGAAACCCGCGGGACATCTGTTCGGCCGCAACATCGCTCGCGTGGCCTTCCGACGCGGTGCCTACTTGCGCAGCTTCGTGCTGACCTTCGCCGAACTGCTGTCCGACCGCCTCTCCAAGACCCTGATCGAACGGGCCATGAGCGGCCAGGGTGACGACTATGAGCTTTGACACAACGCCACGCACGCCGGCATTGAAGAGCCGTCTGCCCGACGTGGGGACGACCATCTTCAGCGTCATGTCTGCCTTGGCGGCAAAGCACGGTGCGGTCAACCTGGGGCAGGGCTTCCCTGATTTCGACGGCGCCCCAAAGCTGGTCGATGCCGTGGCTGCCGCCATGCATGCCGGCCACAACCAGTACCCGCCCATGTCGGGCGTGCCGGCCCTGCGCCAGCGCCTGTCCGAGAAGATCGAACAGCTGTACGGCCACCGGTACGACCCCGACACCGAGATCACCATCACCGCTGGGGCCACGCAAGGCATTCTGACGGCCGTGCTGGCCCTGGTGGGCCCGGGCGACGAAGTCATTGTCTTTGAGCCCTGCTACGACAGCTATGGCCCCGCCATCACGCTGGCCGGCGCCAACGTGGTCCGAGTGCCCCTCGATCCGCGCAGCTTCCGCATCGATTTCGATCGCCTGCGCGCCGCGCTGAGCCCCCGAACCCGGGCCGTGATCGTCAACACACCGCACAACCCGAGCGGCACGGTGTGGTCGGTGGCGGACCGCCGGGCACTGGCTGAACTGCTGGCACCGACCGACGTGCTGGTATTGTCCGACGAGGTCTACGAGCACATGGTGTTCGACGGTCAGTCCCACGCCAGCGCCAGCGGCGACCCGCAGTTGGCAGCTCGCAGCCTGGTCATTTCCAGCTTCGGCAAGACCTACCACGTGACCGGCTGGAAGGTTGGCCACGTGGCGGCTCCTGCGCCACTGATGGCCGAATTCCGCAAGGTGCACCAGTTCAACGTCTTCACCGTCAACACACCGATGCAGCATGCGCTGGCGGCCTACATGGCTGACCCGGAACCGTATCTGCAGTTGCCGGCGTTCTACCAGCGCAAGCGCGACCGATTCCGTGCAGGGCTGGCTGGCACCCGCTTCGACCTGCTTGCCTGCGCCGGCACCTATTTCCAGTGTGTGGACTACAGCCGCATCAGCGACCTGCCCGACCAGGCATTTTGCGAGTGGTTGACCATAGAAGCCGGTGTGGCTGCGATTCCGCTGTCAGCGTTTTATGAAACGCCCCCCGGCCAGAAGGTCGTGCGCTTCTGCTTTGCCAAGAAAGACGACACGCTCGACGAAGCCTTGCGCAGGCTGGCAGCGTTGTAGGCCACCCAGCGAGCCGCTCAGTGCCGCGGTCCTGTGTCCGGCGAATCAAAACCGGTCGAGTCGGTGTCTCCCGTTGGGGGTGACGTCGGGGGAGCGGTGGGAGTGGGCAGGGTCAGTTCGTGGCTCGGTGCGTCGGTCGGCGTGGCCACCTGGTCCGGGTCTGGCGCCAACGCCCCGCCATGCCCCTCATCAAAGAGCGGCAGCAGCACATCGACACCCGTCTGGGGGCTCCCGCCCTGCTGCCACAGGTCCCGGGCAAGCGAGTAGATCGCCAGCACGTCCTTGTAGGCCGGAAGGTCGAACAGGTCGTGCGCGGCGTCCTTCCGGAACAGCATGGCCTCCAGCATGGCCATCGCATCCAGCGGCGATGACCACAGCGCCTGCAGTTGCCCGACGACCTCGGGGTAGTCCTCGAGTGCACGGCCGCTGAGCGGGCCGGCTTCCCAGTCCGGCGCATAGGCATTGAAGCGGCGGTTGAACCGGGCGCGGATGCGCTCATAGGCCTCCCGGTCGTCCTGCCGACGGTAGATCTCCAGCAACTTGGTGTAGGGCAGCGGGCTCAAGCCGCCTGTGCCGCGCAGGTGGGCCATCAACAGGTCAATGGCCGCATCTTCTTGGCCCAGCGCAATGAAGAAATCGGCCTGCTGCTCCAGATCGAGCAGTTCTTCGACTGACACCTCACGGGCCTCGGCGCCAGCAGGTTCGGCCAATATCGCCCGATCAGCCGCCGACACCGATGTGGACGCCGGAAAGACCGCCGTGCGCTCGTAGGGCGACTCACTCGGCGCTGGCAAGGAGCCGTCAGGCACGGGCGCGCGCCAGCCCGCCGGCGCCAACGACAACGGCGCGGACGGCGCAGATTCCCCTGGCGCGTCAAGATCACCGATGTTGGAAGGCGGCGGCACCGGCACCGGACCAGTTTGCTCCAACGGGGCAGGCGGCGAGGCCGGAGTCCACCATGGCGCGGCGTTGGTCGAGGTCTCCATGGCCCGGCGCAAGCGAAGCGCCAGCCATGCCATCACTGCCAATGCGAGGGCCAGCAGGCCAATGAGCCACGGCACGGCCTGACTGCGGCCTTCCGCCTCGGCCAGCCGGACTCGCAGCGCTCCGGTGGCCTCACGCGTGCTCTGGCTCTCACGTTGCAGGTTGGCGAGCGTCTTCTCAAGCACGCGCAGACGGTCGGCCTCACTGACAGCCGCTTCGGCATTGCTCGCACCAGCTTCCACCGAGGCGGACCGAGCAGTGAAGATGGGTTCGTCGAGATCCATCTTCAACCGGGGGCCGGCCACGTCAAGCAGCAGGCGACCACCGGTTGCTGGAACCATGGGCACCACCGCGCCCTGGCGTGCCGCCACCGGTGGTTCACGCCGATCCGGCAAGCGCGGTGGGTTGCGCGGGCCCCGGGGCGGTGTGACAGCAGGCGCCGAGGCAGCCCGAACAGGCCGGGCAGCAGACGGCGACGGACGCGGCGTTTCTGCCGCCGCGGGTATTTCAACGAGAGCCGGTTGGGCACCTGCAGCTACGCCCGCGGGAGGCGGCAGCGTGCTGGCGGCGGCCGGCGGATCGGCAAAGGCCACATAGCGCCGCGAAAAGCGCCGATCGCAGCCGACATTCAAGATGATCTCAACCACCGGCTCCTCGATGGGGGACACCGTGGTGACGATCGCGACCCATTCGTTGGCCCCTGGCCGGGGCTCAATGCGCACCCGAACCTGGCTGCGCGAGAACTGGGTTTCACCCGCCGTGACCTCTGCGCCAATGCAATCGGTCTCGAGCCGTTCGCCGGCCTCGAGGCGGAGCGGCACAGGCAGATTCAAGGGCTGCCCCAATACCGCCGCGGCGCCCAACCGGCCGAAACCAATGGCCTGGCTTTCGGAGGTGAGCGCCGCGAAGGCACAGGCAAGGATCAGCGCGGTTGCTCGTTGGGGCATGCCGGCGGGCATTCTTTTCACAGGTGGAAATTCACTCTATCACGAATGCTTACGCGCCCCGCCTGCACTCGGCACGCGCAAGGTCCCGGCGAGCAAGGTTTCACGGGGTGCAAGAATCACACGGCACGAGCCAACCCAGAGACTGCCATGCCCTCCGAGCTGCTGACCCGCCAGGAAGACCAAACGTTGATCCTGACCCTGTCGGATCCAGCCACCCGCAATTCGTTGTCGCCCCAGGCGGTGGCCGCAGCGGTGGAGGCGCTGGATCGGGCTGATGGCGATCCGGGCATCCGGGCAGTGATCATGCGCGGTGACGGCGCGCACTTCTGCGCCGGCGGCGACCTGAACCGCATCGGTGGGGCGCGCTCTCGGCCGCCAGAGGCGCAGGCCGAATCGATCGAACTCTTTCACGGCCTGATCGACAGCCTGCGCAGTTGCTCCAAGCCGGTGATCGCCGCGGTCGAGGGCTTTGCCGCTGGCGGCGGCATGTCGATGGCGCTGGCCTGCGACCTGATCGTTGCCGCCAAGGATGCCCGTTTCGTGATGTCCTATGCCCGTGTCGGCCTGTCGCCGGACGGCGGATCCACCTGGCACCTGGCGCGAGCCCTGCCCAGGGCCTTGGCGCTTGAGCTGATCTGGCTGGCCGAACCGCAGACGGCCGAGCGGCTGCATCACCTGGGTGTGGTCAATCGCCTGGCCGAACCCGGGCAGGCGCTGGCCCAGGCGCTGGCGGTGGCACGCCAACTGGCCGGCATGGCGCCCAACGCCGTGGCCAGCGTGAAGGAGTTGGTGCAGCAGGCGCCCGAGCGCAGCCTGCCCGAGCAATTGCGCGCCGAGCGCGACGCGTTTGTGGCCAACCTGTTCCACGACAACGGTGGAGAAGGCCTCGCCGCCTTCTTCGGCAAACGCAAGCCCGACTTCAAGTAGACGCGCGGTTCGCAGGCTCTCAGGTGTCGTAGCCCGGCATCTGCCGATCGAGCCGGCGCTTCAGGCCCGGCCAGGCGAGATTGCCACCTTGCCCCCTGGTCACCTGCGCGGCCTGGGCCTGTGCGGTGGCAATGATCTCGGGGCTGATGCGGGTCAAGCCGCCCGCCCCTGCCTGGGCGCGCACCTGGATCGCACAGGTGGCCTCGAAGAAATACATCGACTGGAAGGCGTCGGCAATGGTCCGGCCGACGGTCAGCAGGCCGTGGTTGCGCAACATCAGGAAGTTGCTGCTGCCCAGGTCGTTGACCAGGCGCGGCTTTTCGTCGTCGCGCAACGCAACGCCTTCATAGTCGTGATAGGCCAGACTGGACAGAACGAAGATCGAATGCTGCGAGATCGGCAACACCCCGTCCCGCTGCGCCGAGACGGCCACGCCGTTCAGCGTGTGGGTGTGCAGCACGCACTGCGCGTCGTCGCGCGCGGCATGCACTGCGCTGTGAATGGTGAACCCGGCTGGATTGACGGGGTATGGCGAGTCGTCCAGCTTGCGGCCTTCAAGATCCACCTTGACCAGGCTGGAGGCCGTGATCTCCTCGAACATCATCCCGTACGGGTTGATCAGGAAAGCGTGGCCGTCTCCCGGTACGCGGGCGCTGATGTGGGTGTAGACCAGGTCGTCCCAGTGGAACAAAGCCACCAGCCTGTACGCTGCCGCCAAATCGACGCGTGCCTGCCATTCCTCTGGCGAGCAGCCTGGCGGCAGGGGCGTTTGCTTGTCGTGGGCCATGAGTGGTCTCCTGAGGCAGCGTTTCAGAACCAGGCCGGACGTGCAGCATCTCCAGCCCGGCACCATGGACAATACCAATGACGATGATGCAACTGTTGTCGCATCAGGGACAAATGATGAATACCCCCATTCTTACAATCGAAGAGCGTCACAACATCGATTCGGGTGCATGGTTCTCATCGTTGTCTCCAGCCCTGCGGGCGGCCATCCTGGCCCGCGCCACCGTGCGCCGTCTGACCGATGGTGCGCCGCTGGCGGCACGCGGCACGCCGGCCGAAGACTGGGTGGGCGTGGCCAAGGGTGCGGTTCGGGTGAGCTCCGTCTCGTTGTCGGGCAAGCAGGTTTCATTGACCTACGTGGAGCCGGGAACCTGGTTCGGCGACATCGCCTTGTTCGACGGCCTGCCGCGCACCCACGATGCCTCGGCGCATGGTGCCTCCACGCTGCTGGTGGTGCGAAAACCCGATTTCCGCGAGTTGCTTTCGCAGCATGTGGAGCTGTACGACGCGCTGCTGCGCCTGAACTGCCGGCGCCTGCGCCTGATGTTCAACCTGATCGAGGATCTGAACACCCGGCCGCTCGCCGCGCGCCTGGCCAAGCAGCTGCTGCTGCTGGCCAAGAGCTACGGCATTGCGCAGGGCGAGGAGATCCGCATCGGCCTGCAGTTGGCGCAGGAAGACCTGGCCCAGCTGCTGGGTGCTTCACGCCAGCGCGTGAACCAGGAACTCAAGGAACTGGAACGCGATGGCGTGCTGCGTGTCGAGCCGACGCGATTGGTCGTGCTCTCGCGCGAGAAGCTCATGGCGGTCGCCGACCGCTGAACTTGGGTCGGGCCACCCGACTTGGCTGAGGACGGACCCGATGGACCACTACACAGGCACCAAGCCGGTGGCCGCCAGCCACCTGTTCGACACGGCTGCGCTGGGGCACTATCTCGCTGAACTGCTGCCCGGGTTCGCCGGGCCGCTGAGTGTCGAGCAGTTCAAGGGCGGGCAGTCGAACCCGACCTACAAGCTGATCACGCCAGCGTGCTCTTATGTCATGCGCTCCAAGCCGGGTCCGGCATCCAAGCTGCTCCCATCGGCCCATGCCATCGAACGCGAGTTTCGTGTCATGTCGGCCCTGCACGGCTCCGGTGTGCCGGTGGCACGCATGCACCTGCTGTGCGAGGACGAAAGCATCGTCGGCCGCGCCTTCTACGTGATGGAGTTCGTCTCCGGCCGGGTGCTGTGGGATCAGGCCCTGCCGGGTCTGGAGCCAGCCGGGCGTGGTGAGATCTATGACGAGATGAACCGGGTGATTGCGGCACTGCACAACGTGGACGTCAAGGCCGTGGGCCTGGCCGACTATGGCAAGCCCGGCAACTATTTCGAGCGTCAGATAGGCCGCTGGAGCAAGCAGTACCTGGCCTCGGTGACTGGGCCCAACCCGGCGATGGACAAGCTGATCGCCTGGCTGCCGGAGCACATTCCCGCCAGCGCCCGAGACGAGAGCCAGTCGAGCGTGGTGCATGGCGACTACCGGCTCGACAACCTCATCTTCCACCCCACCGAACCGCGCATCACCGCCGTGCTGGATTGGGAGCTCTCCACCATCGGCCACCCGCTGGCGGATTTCAGCTACCACTGCATGAGCTGGCACATCCCGGCCGGCGTGTTCCGCGGCATCGCCGGTCTCGACATCGCCGCACTGGGGATACCGCCCGAGCGCGAGTACGTGCGCCGCTACTGCGAACGCACCCACCGTGCGGACGTGGACGCAGTGATGCGCGACTGGAACTTTTACCTGGCCTACAACCTGTTCCGGCTGTCCGCCATTGCGCAAGGCATCGCCAAGCGCGTGCTCGACGGCACAGCGGCCAGCAGCCAGGCCCGCGCCACAGGTGACGCCGCCCCTCGGCTCGCCGACCTGGCCTGGCAATTCGCCCAGGCCGCCTGATTTCCCACAGAAGGACACCACATGGACTTCGGCTACTCCCCCCGCACGCAAGAACTCCGCGAGCGCGTATCGGCCTTCATGGCCGAGCACGTCTTCCCGAACGAGGCCCGCTACTGGGCGGAACTGCAGTCCAACACCGAGGCCGGCAAGCGGTGGACCCCTCTGCAGGTGATCGAGGAGCTCAAGCCCAAGGCCCGGGCAGCCGGCCTGTGGAACCTGTTCCTGCCGGAGAGCGACCTCGGCGCAGGACTGCTCAACCAGGAGTACGCGCCGCTGGCGGAACTGATGGGCCGGGTGCTTT
>CAYJEC010000076.1:0-5418 GCA_964369025.1 uncultured Ideonella sp.
GAGCACGGTGAGATGGTGGTCGCCGGCCTGCTGCAATTGCAGTTCGAGGCCCGAGCCACCCAATCTGGCCTGCTGCGGCAGGCCATCCAGTAACCAATAGAGCAGGGTCGCCTCGCCAGCGCCTTGCGCCGATACGGCCAGGTGCACGGCCCGCGCGCCGGGCACCGGCCGAAGCACGGCGCCTGCGTCGAGGCCGACGATGCGCAGCGGGGCGCCACCGCCGCAGCCGAGCCCCTCCCCACCCACCCACGGAGCGAGCGCCACCGGCCAACGGGCCACGGCACAGTTCGCAGATGGGTTCGGGCCATCGCTTCGACCACGGTCGGGCAGAGTCGGTGGCGCCGTGCCCTGCAACACCCAGCCGGTGCGGTGCTGTGCGCAATGTGCCGGGTCGGTGCTCTCCAGACGCAAGCCCAGCGGCCAGCAGGTGACGGCGGCAGACACACTGGCTGGATGGACGCGCACGCTCGGGCTGGGAGGCGCTGGCAACACCGCCAGGACCTCTTGCAACAAGGGCGCCGCCGTGTTGGCGCCGAAGAAACCCGGGTTCGGTGTGCCGTCGGGCCGGCCTACCCAGACACCCACCGTCACCTCGTCGGTCACGCCAACGGCCCAGGCATCGCGGAAGCCGAAGCTGGTGCCGGTCTTCCAGGCCAGGCGGCGCGTGCCTTCGGTGAAGGGCCGGTCAGGATGGCCGCCACCTTCGAGGATGTCGCGCACGATGAAGGCGGCCCCCTCGCTCATCAGGCGGGCCTCGGCCCTCGGCGCCCCGGGCAGCAGGCGGGGCCGTCCGGCCAGGCCACCACGCGCCAGCGACCGGTAGGCCCCTACCAGTTCCTCCAGCGTGGTGCCGGCGCCGCCCAGGATCAGGCTCAGGTTGGGCGTGGCGCCACGCTCCATGCGCAGGCGCAGGCCGCCTGCCCGCAATTGCGCCGCCAGCCGAGCCGGACCGACCCGATCCAGCAGATCCACCGCCGGCACATTGAGTGATTTCTGCAGAGCCTCAGAGGCACTGACCGGCCCGCTGAAGCTAGCCTGGAAGTTACCCGGCTGGTAGCCGCCGAAAGACTGAGGCGCATCGACCAGCAGGCTCTCGGAGTGGATCAGGCCTTCGTCCAGCGCCATCGCGTACAGGAATGGCTTCAGGGTCGAGCCGGGCGAGCGCACGCCGCGCACCATGTCGACATGGGCGGCTCGCTCGGGGTCGCTGAAATCCGCCGAGCCGGCATAGGCCAGCACCTCGAGCGAATCATTGGCCATCACCAGCGCGGCGATCGACACCTTGGGCGGGAGACCGTTGGTCTTGTCGAGCAGCAGCCGTTCGATGCCGGCCTGCAGTTCGACATCGATGGTGGTGTGCAGCACCGCACCGCCGGCCGTGGCCCGGGCTGATTGCCGAACCCGCTCGGCCGCCAGCGGCGCGAGCCAATGGGCGCGCAATGGTTGCACTGCCACCCGCTCGATGCGTGCGTCGGCCACCGTCGCAGCGTCCCATGTGCCCTGCTTCTCCAGCCGGGCCAGCACCTTGTCGCGCGCGGCCTGGGCGGCCTCCGGGGCACGATCCGGCCGAAGGCGGGACGGCGCCTGCGGCATGGCCGCCAGAAGGGCCGCCTCGGCCGGGCTGAGAGTGCGGCTGGGCTTGCCCAGGTAGCTGCGGCTGGCCATCTCCACGCCCTCGACGATGCCGCCCATCGGCGCGTGGTTCAGGTAGAGGGTGAGGATCTCGCGCTTGGACAGGCGCAGTTCCAGTTGCAGTGCGCGCGCCACCTGCAGCAGCTTGGCGCGCAGGCCGCGGCGCTCGGTCGGTGCGGGCGGCTCGATCAGCCGGGCCACCTGCATCGTCAGCGTGGACCCGCCGGACACCACCCGGCCGTTACGGGCCCATTGCCAACCGGCGCGCGCCAGCGCCAAGGGGTTGACACCCGGGTGCGCGTAGAACCAGCGGTCTTCGTATCCCAACAGGGCCTGCAGGTACAGCGGCGAAACTTCGTCCGGTGTGACCGGCTGACGCCAGATGCCGTCCGGGCTGGCGTAGGTGCGCAGTGGCGTGCCGTCGCGTGCGGCCACCACCACGCCCCGGTCACCGGGCGGTATCGGTGGAGGGAACGCGAGGTCCAGCACCAGCATCGCGGCCAGCAAGGCCGCCAGCGTCCACCGGGTTCGTCGCAGCATGACGGAGTGCTGGCTCAGCGAGGCGCTTCGCTGGGCGGCGCGCCGCGCGGGTCAGTGATGGTGATCGGGCTCTCGGCCGGGCCAATGCCGCGCAGCTCGGGCCGGTACATGTCCTCCGCGAAGGTGGCAGGCACCACGAAACGGCCTGGGCTGACGACACGCACCATGTACAGCACCGTCAGCCAGCGGTTGTCCAGCCTGGCGGCAGCCACGTAGCGGTCGTCGCGGTACTCGCGGTGCTTGATGCGGTCGTCGGCCATGGCAACTGCCGCGTTGACGCCGCCGACCGTGAACTCTCCGGCCTGCGGCCCCTGCGAGAGGTTGAGGTTCTCGATCTCGAAGCCGGCCGGCACGCGGTCCACCAGCATCGCGTCCTCGATACGCTGCCGTGCCCTGGCCTGCAGCCGCACAACCAACATGTCGCCCACCTTCAGCGGGCGCTTGGCCCAGGCGCGGCCGTCGGCCTCGAACCATTCGCGCTGGACCTCGATCACATCGTTGCGTGGTGCCGGTGCCTTGGTCGGGAAGCCACTGGCCTCCAGCTCCACGAACAAGGGCGCCTTGTACTGGTTGGTCAGGGTGACGCCGCGGGCCAGGCTGGTGGCGTCCAGGCTGCGCATTTCAGTGGTCTTGGACGCCAGCGCCTGCACGTTGTCGCCCACCTTCAGCAAGGCCGTCCATTCGCCCGACGAATCGCCACCGGCCGCGCGGGCGGCGAGCACCAGCGACAGGCGCTCCTGGGTCGAGTAGTACTGCCTGCCGCCCACCTTCTCGGCCAGCTCGAACAGCAGGTTCTCGCGGCGCGGGTGCGTGATCTCATGGCGCGCCAGCAGGGCATAGCTCAGCGCCAGGTCGCGCACCGACGAGCCGTAGTCGCCCAGCCACTCCTCACCCCAGCCGAAGCGGCGCGACTGGATGCCGTAAGGCCGCTTCATGGCATCGTCGATCGCCACCTTGGCGCGTGCCTCGTCGCCCATCAGCTTCAACGCCAGCCCCAGGTGCACCAGCGGCAGTGGCGAGCGGGCCCGGTCGCGCACCTGGTCGTGCAGGTAGCGCAACATCGCCAACGGCGCCTTCTGGTCACGCGCCAGGATGTAGCCGATGTGGGCCAGTTCGGCGAAGCGCTGGTGGCTGTCGCGCACCAAGGCATGGTCGCGGTCGTTGTAGCTGGTGGCGATGCCTGGCGCACTGGTGGCGCTCGCCGCGTCGGCACGCATCTCGCGCGGCAACGTCGGGAAGCGGTTCGGCGCCTGCTGGAGTTGTTGCAGCAACCAGTCCTGCGCCGTCTTCGCCATGTTGTCGGGCACGGCAAAGCCCTGCGCACGCGCGTCCTGCAGGAAGCCCATCACATAGGCCGAGAGCCAGGACTCATAGGCGCCGCCAGCCCACAGCGTGAAGCCACCGTTGGATTTCTGCAGGCCGGCCAGCCGAGCCACGGCGCCGTCAACAAAGCGGGCCCGCTCATCGCGGGTGCGTGGCTTCAAGCCATAGGCCTGTGCCGCAGCCTCGTCGATGAATATGTGCGGGTACGCGGCGCTGGTGGTCTGCTCCAGGCAGCCATAGGGGTAGTCCAGAAGGCCTTGCACCAGGCGGTTGATGTTGAGTGGCGGCTTGTTCGAGACACTGAGGCTCACCCCGGCTGAGGCCTTGAAATACTTGTCGATCAAACCGGCATCCACCTTCGTGCTGGCGCCGGGCTCGAGCTTCAGGCGCCGGGCCTCGCGCTCCTGTGGCACCGGTGGCTGAACCTGCAGCGCCGCCTCGCGCACGATCTTCAGGCCGCTGGCGCTGGCGACATGCAGGCGCAGCCGTCCCAGCCCGTAGGCGTCGGTGGCCTCGACCGGGAAGCGCAGCGTGGCGCGCTGCTGGTGCTTCAGGCTCAGGGTCTTGGCACCATCGCGAATGCGCACCGGATCTGCCCCTTCCAACTGCACCGTGACCTCCTGTGGCGCGCCGCTGAGGTTGGTGATGTCCAGCGCCAGGGTGGCCGCGTCCCCCGCGGAGATGAAACGCGGCATGGCCAGTTCGGCCACCAATGGCGCGGCCGAGACCATCTCGCGCTCGGCGCGACCGTAGCGCTCGGGCGTGGAGACCACCGCCATCAGGCGCAACGTGCCGTTGAAATCCGGGATGTCCAGCACGATGTCGGCCTCGCCCTTTGCGTCAAGCGCCACCGGGCCACTGAAAAGGTCGATCAGCTTGACCTTCTTGGGCATGCTCTGGGTGTCGCGCAACTTGGCGTCGCCGCCGAACTTGAGCTTGGCCAGCGTGCCGTCGGTCTTCTCGATCAGCTTGCCGTACATGTCCAACAACTCCGGAGCAAAGCGGTGCTTGCCAAAGAAGAAGTCGAACGCATCGGGCGACTTGTATCGGGTGATGTTCAGGATGCCCACGTCCACCGCCGACAGCGTGACGATGCCGGTCTGGCCTGCCAGGCCATCGACCTTGACCTTCACCGTGGCACGCTTCTCCGGCTCGACCTTCGCAGGCGCCATCAACGCCACCCTGAGCTGGCGGTCGTCGCGCGCAAGGGGCAGGTGCACCAGGCCGACGGCACGCGCCGGGGTCACGCGGTCGCCCTGGCTGCCGGGGCGGAACGCCGTGACGGTGACGTACAGGTCGTGGCGCGCCCAAGCCGGGTCCACCGGAATGGAAATGGCCGTCCCGCTGGCTTTGGCCTCGATGCGCCGGCTCCACAGCAGGCTGTCGCCCACAACCGACACCAACGCCGTCCCGTCATGCGGCGGCGTGATGGTCAGCTCGGCCATGTCGCCTGCCTTCAGTGGCACCTTGGCCAGCTTCATCTGCACCCGGTCCGGGCGGTTGCCCATCTCCTCGGCCTCCTGCGCGCCCCACCCCGCGTAGAAGCGGTAGCGCAGAGTCAGCCCCGTCTCGGGGTCATCGACCTCCAGCCGGTAGCGGCCCCAGCGCACCGGCACGCTGACGGGCACCCGTTCGCCCTCCAGAGCCACGGCACCGGACTCGATGATCTCCTCGGTCTCGGTGAAGCCGGACTGCCAGCCCCGCTGGTCGTCGAACCGCCAGTGGTACTCGCGCTCTTCGCGCACCAGCCGCAAGGGCAGGTTCCGGGCAGGTTGCGGGCGGCCATTGACATCCACGCGGGTCAGCTCGAAAGCTGCCTTGCCGCCCTCGGGTGCCACGTCGCGATCGAATAAGGGCCGCAGAGCCAGCAGTTTGGCCGCCGGCCAGATGGTGCGCTCGATCGAGCGCACGACCGGGCGGCCA
>CAYJEC010000076.1:5428-10187 GCA_964369025.1 uncultured Ideonella sp.
CACCGCTCTCCAGCAGGCTGAAAGAGCCGCGCACCTGCATCGGCGATTGCGCGCCCTGCAATGAGACCGGCAGGCTGACCTCGGCCTCGCCGTGGTCGTCCAGACTGAGGTCTCCGACCTCCTCGCGTTTCTTCTTCTGATCGTCGGCAAAGTCGCCGAACAGGAATCCCGGCCACTTCTGCGGCAGGGCCAAGCGTTGCCGCTCGGTCGCCGCCGAAACGATGAGGCGGTTGCCTGATGCTGGCGAACCGAAGAGGTAGTCGCCACGTACCCTGACCTCGAATTCTTCGCCTGCCATCAGCACCTGCTTGGCGGTCTTGAGATCCAGCTTCATGCGCTCGGGCAGGAACTCCTCGACCTGGAACTTCCACACCGTGTCCGGCCGCTTGGCACCCGGGTCGGCGCGCAACTCGAGCTGCCAGGCGCCGGTCTGCGAATCGGCCGGCAGTTCGACGAGTTGCTGCAGGTAGCCCGGTTGTTTGTCGCGTGGACGCCAGGTCTCGGTGGCCACCGTGCGGCCGTCCGGGCGCTTAAGGGTGGCGCTGAGTGGTTGCGGCGCCAACAGGCGACCGTCGGCATCGCGTGCCAGGACCGAGAGCGTGAACCGCTCGCCGGGGCGGTACAGGTCCCGCCCGGCATAGGCGAAAAGCTTCACGCTGCGAGACGGGTGGCCGCCGATATCGAACTCCGAAAGGTCCAGACCCGGCTCCCGCAGCACCAGGGTGCTCATCTCGGCATTGCCACCGTGGCTTCGGCGGGCGACCAACAGCGTGGCGCCTCCCGGCACGCTGTCGAAACGGGCATGGCCCTCGCTGTCGCCATCGGCCTTGGCCAGGGAGCGTGCGTTCTCGTCGAGCAACTCGAAACTGACTCCCGAGAGGGCTGTGCCGGCCTTCAGCGACGTGGCGAAGGCATCCAGGGTACGGCTGTATCGGTGCGCCTGCAGCCCGATGTCAGTGACATAGAAGTAGGTCACCTGGTAGTCGTAGGCGAAGCGACCGGGTTGGTTCATCACCGCGATGTACACACCAGGCTCCTGCAACTCCTTGATGCCCTCGACCGGGACGAAGTTGACGCGCCGCTTGTTAGGAGATTGTTCGGTGCTGAATCGGCCCAGGTACACACTGGTGGTGCTGGCGCGCAGTTGGTCCAGTTCCCACCCGCCCACCAGGCCCTTGAGGCGCCGGCCGTTGCCATAGCCCCCTTCGTAACCGCCTTCGTCGCCCTCGCCTCCTTCCTCCGTATCGGCGCCGTCGGAAGCCGCCCGGCGCACGCCGGCCACGCGCTCCAGGAAGCGCGGCATGGCCTGCGGCTCGACACGCAGGAACTGCAGATCCACCTCGGGCACGTTGACAGTCACCACCGGCAGGCCGCCGTTCTGCCCGGCAGGCAGCACCACACCTCGGCTGGCAAAGTAGAACGAGGCTGGCATGGCCTCACTGGTCAGCTCGCAGGTTTTGCCCTCGGCCAGCTTGGCACCATCCTGCGACAGCAGGTTGGGCAGCACCTCGACCTTGAACCGGCGCTGCGGCTGTATCGCCGGAAAGTAGGCTACGCGCGGGTTGTCGCCAATCACCCAGGCTCCCTGGACGATCTTGCCTTCGGGCTGCGAGGCAGCAGCTGGTTTCGGTCCGGGCGCAACGGACCCGAGGTCGGTGACGCGTATCAGGTCGTCGAGCTTCTGCCGCCCGTCAACCGGCTGGGTGAAGACCACCGCCAGTGCCGGCTGGTCGTCAAAAAGCCGGGGCTTGCATTCGATCGCAGCGAAGGGCTGGCCGGGGTCGGCAGCCAGCGCAGGTGCAGTGACTGTGTGTTGCCGCTGATAGAGCCACCAGCCGCCCACAGCCAGCACGGAAGCTGCCGCAACTGACGCGACAATGCCGATCCAGCGCCTGCGATTGCTCGCCTCCATGCCACGCTCCCTGCGGTGATCTGGCGGCCATTCTGGCAGAGGGCCCGCTCGGCCCGGCGCCCCGTCTCACCCATGAAACCCGAATCCTCACCCACCCCCTGCATCGGCGTGTTCGACTCCGGCGTCGGCGGCTTGTCTGTGCTGCGCGCGCTGCGTACCCGCCTGCCCGGCGTACCGCTGCGCTACCTGGCCGACTCGGCGCACGCGCCCTATGGCGAACGCGACCCGGCGCATGTCGAAGCGCGTAGCGAGGCCATCACCCGTCACCTGCTGGCGATGGGCTCCCGCGTCATCGTGGTGGCCTGCAACACGGCCACCGCACTGGCTGTTCACCGCATCCGCGCGTTGTGGCCCACGTTGCCGGTGGTGGGCGTGGAGCCCGGCATCAAGCCGGCTGCGGCACTGTCACCGCACGGACGCATCGGCGTGATGGCCACGCCAGGCACTCTGGCAAGTTCGCGCTTTGCAGAGCTCTTGCAGCGCCACCGTGGCACCGCATACTGGCACCTGCTGCCCTGCCCGGGCCTGGCAAAGGCGATCGAGCAGGGCACGCTCGATGATCCCGCCTTGCTGGCCCTGGTGCAGCACTTTGCGGACGACCTGCGCGAGGCGCAGGTGGACACCGTGGTGCTGGGTTGCACCCACTACCCGTTCGTGGCGGATCCATTGCGCGCCGCCCTGCCCGAAGGCACGCGCTTCGTCGACACCGCGCATGCCGTGGCCGATCGAGCGGCAACGTTGTGGGGTGCGCTGGGTATGGACGTGACGGCGGGTGAGATGCACCTGAGCACCACCGGCGATCCCGAGGCGATGGCCAGGGTGGCACGGCCTTGGCTGGGCTTCGCCGGCACGATCGACCGTGTCGACGTTTGAGTGGCAGCCCTGGTGCCGAAGTAGTGGTCAGACCCTGTGCGAACAGCGATCCTGGCCGTTCCGGCGCAAGACAAGCCTGCGCACCCCCTCACAAGCGAAGAAGAGGTCTTCCTGCGTATGCCGCAGCAGTCGATTCGTAGTCGGCGCTTTCACGCGCTCCCCAGCTGCCAATACAGTCGGCCTCTGCGCACCCATGTAAGCACCTTGAATGAGGAACCGCTGATGACCCCAAGTCGCCGTGTCATGTTGTCCGCGGTCACCGCCGCCCTGGCTGGGGTGGTGCACGCGCAGGCCCCTTCGATGGCCGCGCCCAGTATCCCAGCCCGCCTGTGGCAGGTGGTGAACACGGCCCAGGCCCAAGGCTTCGCTGGCGAGGTGCTGGTAGCAGACGCCAACAGCGTGTGGTTCGAACAGGCCGTGGGCCTGGCTCGGCGCAAGCCCGACGTGGCGCACAAGCCCGGCGCGGTGTGGCGCTGGGGGTCGGTGAGCAAGCAGGTGACGGTGACCATGGCCATGCAGCTGGTGGATGCCGGGCAGCTGAGGCTGGAGGACACGCTCGCCCAGCGCTGGCCGGCTTTCCAGGCACCCAACGCCGCGCAGATCACCGTGCGGCACCTGATGCAGCACTTGTCTGGCCTGGCGCACCCTGACAACAGCCCCAGGGACCCCGATGGCGTGTGGTCCTTCTACCGCCGCAAGGGCCCGCCCTGGCAGCCCGACGCGCTGCGCTTCTGCGCCGGGCCGGCGACGGCCGTTCCGGGCGAGCGTTTCCAGTACGGCGACTGCGACACGCTCGTGCTGGCCGGCCTGCTCGAGCACCTCACCGGCCAGTCCATCCCTCAGCTCATGCAGCAACGCGTGGCGCAGCCGCTGGGGCTGAGCAGCCTTCGACTGAACGAGGGCCGCACGCAGGCGATGGCGGTCGCCATGGACGCCGGCGGCCAGCCCGTGCCTCAGCCGGTGATGGCCACCTATGGCGCTGCCGGCGCGATGGAAGGCACTGCGCGCGACCTGCTGACTTTCAGCCGTGCCTTGTTGGCTGGGCGCCTGGTCAGCGCTTCTTCGCGCCAGGCCATGTGGACCGGTGAACCGAAGTGGGGCTATGCCGGCCTGGGTGTGTGGGCTTTCACCGCGCCCATCGCCGGCTGCGCCGAGCCCGTGGGACTGGTGGAACGCCGCGGCTACGTGGGCGGCATCCAGGCGCGCAACATCATCGTGCCGGGGCGTGGCGTATCGGTCGTGATGTTCAGCAACCAGGCCGACTTCGATTTCGGCGAGATCTGGCAAGGCAAGGGCTTTTCGCATGACGTCCTTGCCGCGGCACTGTGTGCTTCCGCGCAGGGCACAGCCGCACCGGTGCACAGATGAGCCTGGCGAACTGAATGTGGCACTTGCGCCTGCGTCCAGCGCGGCCTGCATGTGCGCTTGGCGCACACCCCCACACTCAATCGGAACGCCACCAGCAAGCCATCAGCGGAGCCAGCGATTGACTCCGACATGGCCTTCACCGCTCAACAGGACGCTGCCATCCCCGGTCCTGATCGCTCGCAGCGCGTCGAGCGAGTGGCTACATTGAGCCCAATGTCCGACCTATCGAACGTCTTCTGGGGCGTGAAGCAAACTTCAGGGCGCCGCCCGACAGCAGTCACCATGCCTCGCAGGTGACCACAGCGCATGTCGTTGGATAAGTACAGGACAAAGCGGCGCACCACACCAGGTACACGCTTTTTGGGGCGAAACAACTAACCCCTGGGGTGAAGCAACTGCGGCACATCGCGGGGCACACGCCCGAGCCGATATGGCCCCAAAAGTCCGCTTCGTGCCCCCTGTTGTGCACCCTGATGCCCCCGGATGTCGGGATACACCAGCGGAAGCCAGCGGGCCTGATCTGATGGACGAGGTAGATCGGACTAAGAACGAACGGTGGCGAACGTCAGCGAGTGCGCATGTGGTGCCCGGAGCGGGGATCGAACC
>CAYJEC010000077.1:0-10179 GCA_964369025.1 uncultured Ideonella sp.
AGGAAATTGTGGTGCTGCGCGCCTATGCCAAGTACCTCAAGCAGATCGGCTTCGCGCTCTCGCAGTCCACCATCGAGGCCACCTTGGCTGCACACCCGCGCATCGCGCGCATGCTGGTGGGCCTGTTCAAGCTGCGCTTCGACCCGCAGGCGCACGACGAACAAGGTGCCGCTGCGCAGGGCAACGCGATCGCGAAGGCGCTGGAGAAGGTCAGCAACCTGTCGGACGACCGGGTGCTGCGCCAACTGCTGGCGGTGGTGCAGGCCACCCTGAGGACCAACTTCTGGCGCACGGGTGTCGGTCACTCCGGTGCACCGGGCCCGCGCCGCAGCTTCCTGAGCTTCAAGTTCGATTCGGCCCAGGTTCCCGGCCTGCCTGAGCCGAAGCCGCTGTACGAGATCTTCGTCTACTCGCCCCGCTTCGAGGGCATCCACCTGCGCGGCGGCAAGGTGGCGCGCGGCGGGCTGCGCTGGTCCGACCGCCCGGAGGACTTCCGCACCGAGGTGCTGGGCCTGGTGAAGGCGCAGATGGTGAAGAACACGGTGATCGTGCCGGTGGGCTCCAAGGGGGGGTTCGTGCTCAAGCGGGCACCACAGGCCAGCGACCGCGACGCCTTCCAGGCGGAGGGCGTGGCCTGCTATCAAGACTACCTGCGCGCCTTGCTGGACCTGACCGACAACCTGGCCGGCGGCGCCGTGGTGCCCCCGCCGCAGGTGGTGCGCCTGGACGGCGACGATCCCTACCTGGTGGTGGCTGCCGACAAGGGCACGGCCACCTTCTCCGACCACGCCAACGCCGTCAGCAAGGAATACGGCCACTGGCTGGGCGATGCCTTTGCCTCGGGCGGCAGCGTGGGCTACGACCACAAGGCCATGGGCATCACCGCACGCGGCGCGTGGGAGAGCGTGAAGCGCCATTTCCGCGAGATGGGCCTGGACACCCAGAGCAGCGAGTTCACGGTGATCGGCGTGGGCGACATGTCGGGCGACGTGTTCGGCAACGGCATGCTGCTGTCGCGTCACATCAGGCTGCTGGCGGCCTTCGACCACCGGCATGTCTTCATCGACCCGAGCCCGGATGCGGCACGCTCGTTCGCCGAGCGCGAGCGCCTTTTCAGGCTGCCGCGTTCGTCGTGGGCCGACTACGACACCTCGCTGATCTCCGACGGCGGTGGCGTCTGGGCACGCTCCGAGAAATCGATCCCGATCTCGCCGCAGGCGCAGGCGGCGCTGGGTATCAACGTGGACCGGCTGGCCCCGGCAGAGTTGTTGTCGGCCATCCTGAAGGCGCCGGTGGATCTGGTCTACAACGGCGGCATCGGCACCTATGTGAAGGCCAGCAGCGAAACCCATGCCGAGGTTGGCGACCGCGCCAACGATGCGCTGCGCATCAACGGCCGCGACCTGCGCTGCAAGGTGGTGGCCGAGGGCGGCAACCTGGGCTTCACCCAGCGCGGCCGCATCGAGGCTGCGCTGGCCGGGGTGCGCATCAACACCGATGCGATCGACAACTCGGCTGGGGTGGATACGTCGGACCACGAGGTCAACATCAAGATCCTGCTGGGCCTCGCGATGGGCGACGGCGAGATGACCGACAAGCAGCGCAACACCCTGCTGCCGCAGATGACCGACGACGTGGCTGCGCTGGTGCTGCGCGACAACTACTTCCAGACCCAGTCGTTGTCCATCGGCGGCCGGCTGGCGGGCAGCCTGGTCGACCAGCAGGCGCGCTTCATCCGCTACCTGGAGAAGCATGGCCGGTTGAACCGTGCGATCGAGTTCCTGCCCGTCGACGACGACATCGCCGAGCGAAAGGCCCACGGCATTGGCCTGACCACCCCCGAACGCGCGGTGCTGCTGGCCTACAGCAAGATGTGGCTGTACGACGAACTGCTGGAGTCCGACCTGCCGGAGGATCCGTGGGTCAGCCAGGCGCTGGCGCGCTACTTCCCGCCACTGCTGCGCGAGAAGTTCGGCGCCTACATCCCGCGCCACCCGCTGAAGCGCGAGATCATCGCCACCCACGTGGTGAACAGCATGGTCAATCGCGTCGGCTCGACCTTCGTGCACCGCCTGTCCGAGACCACCGGTGCGCGTGCGGCGCAGATCGTGCGTGCCTACCTGGCCACCCGCGAGGTCTTCGGCTATGTGGATCTGTGGCTGGCCATCGAGGCGCTGGACAACCGGGTGGCTGACGAGGTGCAGGCGCAACTGCTCACCGAACTGGGCCGCCTGGGCACCCGCGCCACCACCTGGTTCCTGCGCTCCAAGCGCCTGGCCGAGCCGATGGAGCAGACCTTTGCCCGCTTCCGGCCCGCGGTGGCCGCGCTTCGTGAGCGCCTGGCCGCTGAGGCCGCTGCATCGCCACGTGCGGCGGCGTGGGTGGAGGCAGGCGTGCCCGCCACGCTCGCGCAGCAAGTCGCGATGGCCGACGGCCTGTTCGCGGCGCTGGACGTGGCCGAGATCGACGCTGCCAGCGGGCGGGGCCTGGCCGACGTGGCAGAGGTCCACGCCGGGCTGGACAGCCGGCTGGGCCTGGGCCGCTTGCGGCAGCTGATCAACGCGCTGCCATCAGAAAGTTACTGGCAGAGCATGGCCAAGATCGCGTTGGCCGACGACCTGGCCGATCTGCAGCGTGCCATCACCCAGGAGGTGGCGGCGGGAGGCGCGGCGGGCGAGGGTGGCGCAGCGGCCCTGCTGGCAGCCTGGGAGGAGCGCAGCCGCAGCGCCATCGAGCGGGCGATGCGCCTGCTGGCCGAACTGGCCGATGCGAAGTCGGCCGACCTCGCGATGCTGTCGGTGGCGCTGCGCGAGCTGCGAAATCTCGCGTAGATTTCTCGCATGACTTCCCTCATCCTGCCCACCTACGACGACGTGGCGGCCGCCGCGCGAACGCTCGACGGCCATGCCCACCGCACGCCGGTGCTGAGTTCGCGCACCGCCAACGAGGAGCTTGGCGCCGAGCTGTTCTTCAAGTGCGAGAACCTGCAGCGCATGGGCGCGTTCAAGTTCCGCGGGGCCTTCAATGCCTTGTCGCGCTTCACCGAGAGCCAGCGGCGTGCCGGCGTGGTGGCGTTCTCGTCGGGCAACCATGCGCAGGCCATCGCGTTGGCGGCGCGGCTGCTGGGCATGCCGGCCACCATCGTGATGCCTCGCGACGCGCCAGCCGCCAAGGTGGCTGCCACGCAGGGCTACGGCGGCCAGGTGGTGTTCTATGACCGCTACACCGAGGACCGTGAGCAGATGGGCCGTGACCTCGCCGAGCGGCACGGCTTCACGCTGATCCCGCCCTACGACCACCCGCACGTCATCGCCGGCCAGGGCACGGCCGCCAAGGAACTGTTCGACGAGGTCGGCACACTGGACGCGCTGTTCGTCTGCCTGGGCGGCGGCGGACTGCTGTCGGGCTCGGCGCTGGCCAGCCGCGCGTTGGCGCCGCAGTGCAAGGTCTACGGCGTCGAGCCCGAGGCGGGCAACGATGCCCAGCAGTCGTTCCGCAGCGGAGCCATCGTCCACATCGACACCCCGCAGACCATCGCCGACGGCGCGCAGACGCAGCATCTGGGCCAGATCACGTTCCCGATCATCCGCCGCGATGTCGACGACATCTTCACGGCAAGCGACGCCGAACTTGTCGAGGCCATGCGCTTCTTCTTCACCCGCATGAAGCTGGTGGTCGAGCCCACCGGCTGCCTGGGCTTTGCGGCGGCGAGGGGCATGCAAGACCGCTTGCATGGCCTGCGTGTGGGTGTGCTCATCAGCGGCGGCAATGTCGATCTGCCGCGGTTCGCCGAATTGCTGGCCCCCAGGGTGCCCACGTGAGCCGGCCGCCCATCGTCCTGGTGCACGGCGCCTGGGGCGGTGCCTGGATCTGGCGCCGCGTGCTGGGCCCCTTGCGAGAGGCTGGGCACGAGGTGCACGCCGTCACGCTGACGGGTGACGGTGACCGCGCCCACCTGCGCCACCCCGGCGTCGACCTGCATACGCACATCGCCGACGTGGTGGCTGCGGTGCAGGCCGAGGAGTTGCGCGGCATCGTGCTGGTGGGCCACAGCTACGGCGGCATGGTCATCACCGGCGTGGCAGACCGCCTGTTGGTGGCCGACCACGGCGCGGTGCGGCAACTCGTCTACATCGATGCGATGGTGCCGCTGCCCGGCGAGGGTTGGGGCGAGCAGCACAGCCCCGAGGTGGTGGCCGCACGCACCGCTGCCGCGCAGGCCAACGACCAGGCACTGCCGCCACCGGACCCGGCCGATTTCGGCATCCAAGGCACCGATCGTGAATGGATGCTTCGCCGTCAGGTGCCGCACCCCTTCGGGCCGTACCGACAGCGGCTGGATTTCGATGGCGCACGCTGGGCCGAGTTGCCGCGCGCCTTCATCGACTGCCACCAGCCGGCGTACCCGACCATCGCTGCCATGCGCACCCGGGTGCGTGAGTTGCCCGGCTTCGAGGTGCGCGAGATCCCCACCGGGCATTGCCCGATGGTCAGTGCGCCCCAGGCGCTGCTGGACATCCTGCTGGAGATCGCCGGCCGTTGAGCACCGGCGGCGCGCTCACTTCGCGCCCGCCTCCTGCAGCAGGCGGACCATCCCCTCGTATCCGCGTGCGCGTGCCAGTTGCAGCGGCGTGCGGCCGTCGCGGTCGGCCAGGCGCGTGCTGGCACCGGCCTTGAGCAAGGCCTGCAGCGTGGCCTGGTGGCGCGGACCGCCGTTGCCCAGCACGATGGACTCGATCACGGCCGTCCAGTGCAGGTTGTTCACATGGTCCAGCGGCGCGCCGGCCGCGATCAGTTGCCGCACCACCCCGTCGTGCCCCAGGTGCGCGGCGGCGATCAGCGCGGTGCCGTCGTAGCGGCTGGTGACCAGTTTCGCGCTGGCACCCTGGGCCAACAGCACACGCAGTGTCTCTTCGTCGTCGGCCACGGCGGCGATGGTCACCGCGTCGTAGCGGTCGGACTCCATCGCCCCCGGGTCCGCACCGGCACGCAGCAGGGCTTTCACCGCTGCGCGCTGGCGAGCGAACGTGGCCACGTGCAAGGGGGTGCGGCCCTGGGCATCGCGCGCTTCGAGCGCGGCCCGCGAGGCGGCCGCGCCACGCTCGATGGCGGGCACGTCCCCCTGCCAGGCCGCGGCATGCAGGCCGGCATAGGCAGCCGCCTCGGTGGCCGTTGGGCCCACCTGGGCCTGCGCGGTGGATTGGGCTGCCAGTACCAGGACCAGGCACAACGCAGAACGGCAAATGATCAAGGGTTGGCTCATCTCAGGTGCTCCCAAGCGATTTGTGCGACCAGCGCCGCATGAATTGCGTGATGTTGTTAATGGCCTGCATTCGGACCACGACTGTCGTTCGTGGCCGATGGATCCGCGCATCGCGCCAGGGGGTGCCCGGCAGGGGCTCACGGTTCCGCGGTCGGCGCTGGGCGCCGACTCCATTGCGATGCTCGGGCCGGGGTCGCGCGCAGAACTCGCTCCGTTCGCTGCGCTCACTGCCCTCGGACAGCTGCGCGAGCTTGTCTACAAAGCGCGCTGCGCGCGCCGACCCCACCCCTGCGCTTCTCACCGCTGCACAGATCGCCCCTTCCGAGCACCCCCTGCCGCGAGTTCCAATACCGGTGCGTCTTCCGTGGAGCAACTCCACTGTGTCCGCAAAGGGGTGTGCGGGCAGGACGCGGCGCGCCTGTGCAGCGCCGAGTAGCGCAGGGCGCGTGGCCGCGCGCGCAGCGCGCCACCAGAACTGACTCGTCGCGACTGTCCGAGCGCAGTGAGCACAGCTACCGGTGGGTGTTGCGCGACGGGCCACGAGACCGAGCAACGTAGGGCAGCCGGCGCGCAGCGCCGGCCGCGGAACCGAAGCGCCGAGGCATGCCCGTACGCCCCTTTGCCGCTCCGACACTTAAGCGCCAAGGACAAAGGCGAACGACCGCAGCGGACCGACCGCAGACCGTCGCGGTGCCGACCATGCGGGCGAAGCTGGCTTCACTTCAGCAGATCCTTGACCTTGTCCAGCGCGGCGAGTGCGCATTGCTCGTCGAGGTGGCCGCCCGGCGCGCCGCCGATGCCGACCGCGCCGATCACCTCGTTGCCCACTTTCACCGGCACACCGCCACCGAGGACCAGGAAGCCGGGGATGTCCACGAGCGTGGCGGCGCCCGGGTTCTTTTGCACGTTCTCCAGCATCGCGCCAGTGGCGTTCTTTGCCGATGCCGAGGTGTAGGCCTTGCCCAGGCTGGCGGCCACGGTGTGCGGGCCGGCGTTGTCAGCGCGTTGCACGGCGCGCACGGTGCCGGCACGGTCGACCACCGTGGTGGTGACGTTGTATCCGTTGGCGGCACAGGCGGCCACGCCGGCGGCGGCGATCTGGTTCGCGAGTTCCAGCGACATGTTGCGTTCGGTTCGCACGGCCTGGGCATGCGATGGCGCGCTGAGGACGCACAGGGCCAGGGTGGCGGCGAGGGGGCTGAGGCGGGTGAGGATCATGGGGGCTCCGTGGGGCTAAGTCGGCCGGACATCGACCGTTGTGCCCACTGTAGGAACCCGGCGCCGCGCCGCCCATTCGGGCGCGTACGCCCGGCCCTCCGTACAACTACGCAGTGCCCTCGGCCAGATCGGCGTAGCGGCGGATCACCTGGGCCAGCGATTCGGCGCCCAGCTTGGCAAAGAGGTTGGCTCGGTGGGTCTCGACCGTGCGTGGGCTCAGGCCCAGCGCACGGCCGATCTCCTTGTTGGTCAGGCCGCCGACGATCAACGCCAGCACCTCGCGTTCGCGCTCTGAAAGCAGCCCAAAGCGCTCGCGCGCCTCGCGGTCAGCCTGGTGGCGCTGGCGTGATTTCACATGGGTGCGGACGGCGCCCTGCAAGGTGTCGAGCAGCAGCTCGTCGTCGACCGGTTTCTCCAGGAACTCGGCCGCGCCGGATTTGAAGGCGCGCCGGCACAGATCCACCGTGCCGTGGCCGGTGAGCATGACCACCGGCTGGTCCACACCTTGTTGTACCAACGTGTCCAGCACCGCGAGGCCGCTGATGCCCGGCATGCGGATGTCCAGCACGATGGCGCCGATGCTGTCGCGGTCGAACTGGCCGATGAAGTGCAAGGGGTCGGGCCAGGCCTGCACCCGCAGGCCCACGGTGCCGATCAGCAGCGCGAGCGCGTCGCGCACAGCGTCGTCGTCGTCGACCAGGTGGATGAGGGGCGAGGTGGGGGTGCTCATCGGGCGGGTGTGGTGGCCAACGGGAGGGCGAGCCAGAACTCGGCGCCACGCTGCTCGGCGTTGCCGCCGCTCAGCGTGCCGCCCATGCGGGTGGCCAGGGTCTCGCACAGGCTGAGGCCGAGCCCCAAGCCACCATGGCGCGTGCTGAAGAAGGGCTCGAACAGGCGGGGCAGGGCGTCCGGCGCGATTCCGGGGCCGGTGTCGCGCACCCTCAGCACGCCCTGGGTGCCGTCGGTACCCAGGCTCAGCATCAGGCGGCGCTCGGCGGCAGGCACCTGCTCCAGCGCATGCAACGCGTTGTTCAGCAGGTTGTGCAGCACCTGTTCCAGCGCCACTGGATCGGCCACGACCCTGGTGGCAGCATCCCCAGAGATCTCGGCCGACACGCCCAGCCGCTGCAACTCGGGCGCCAGCACATCCAGTGCGCGGCGCACCGTGTCTGCCCAGGCCACGGGCACCCTGACAGTGGTGTCGCCAGGCTCCTGGACGCTGCGCCGCAGCCGGCCGATCACATCGGCAGCGCGGCGGGCCTGGGTGGCGGCCTGGGCCATCGCCTCCCGTGCGGTCTCCAGATCGGGGGGCGCCTCGGCCAGCAGGCGCTGGGCCGCATTGGTGTTGGCAAGCACGGCGGTGAGCGGTTGGTTGAGTTCGTGTGCCATGCCGGCCGCCAGCTCGCCCATTGCATTCAGGCGGCCGACGCGCCCCAGGCGCAGCAGCTCCTGTGCGCGCCGCCGGCCCGCGCGCTGGTGAGCCCAGGCGCGGATACCCAGCACGGCCAGGCCACAGGCCACGGCCCAGCCCGCGATGCGGCCCCAGGGCAGTTCATCCCAGCCGATTCGCCTCTCGGCCACCACGTCGAAGGCCTGGCTCTCGGCGGCCAGGTGCTTGCGGAAGCCAAAGCTCCAGCCGCCCGGGCTCGCCACCTGGCCTGGCATCAGCACCCGCTCCTGGCCTGCGTGCTGCAAGGCCACCCGCACCGGGCCGTTGTCAGGCAGCGGCCACTCGGCGCGCGGGACCAGTGCCTTCAGATCGATCACCAACGCAAAGCTGGCAGGGTGTGCTGCGCGCACGACGGTGTAATGGCCTGCGGTGAAATCCGCGTGGGCCAGCACCGCGCGGCCTGCCGCTCGCGACGCGGTTTCTCCGGCGGTCAGGGCCTGCTGCCGGTCTGCAGGCCAATCTGTCGTGCCGTCGTGCCGCAGAACGCCCAGCACCTGCGGGTAGACCGAGGGCAGCCGTTGCTCGGGTGCGGCCTCGCCGGCCACCGCGCCGGGCTGCAGCAAGACCAGGGTGGCGAGGATGGCGTCATGCTCGACAACCCGCTGGCTCAGCAGCCTGTGGGCGATGCGGGCATCGGTCTCGAAGGCCGCGCGCTGACGGTCCAGTTCGGCCCGGCCCATCCATGCCGCCCCGGAGGCGGAGAGCAGCAACCAGGCGAGCGCGAGCAGGGCAATGCGGCGCATGGTTTCAGCCGAGCGCCGGGCCGCTCCCAAGCCGGCTGAGCACCCGCTTGGCGGGTAGGGCCGGTACGTCGGCACTGGGTGCCCCAACTCCTGCCCGCAAGAGGCCACCCCATCTCATGGAAACACGTCCTTGGTGGAATCGTACACATGCAATCCACTCAGCGGTGCCAGCACCAGCCAGCCCAGGCCCGCCGGGATCGAGGCGACGATGGCAGCCACCAGGCCGATCGCGCTGTACAGCAGGAACGGGGCAATGTTCTTCAGGCTGGCCGCAAAGCTGGCCTTCACCGCATCCAGCGGCGCGGTCTGGTGAAAGACCACCAACGCTGGTGCAAACCAGAACGCCATGCCCACCAGCGTGGCGGCCACCAGCAGCACCAGCAGGCTCATCAAGCCGGCGCCGGCTGCAGCCAGCACGCCGACGCCGCTGTGCATCGCGCCGCCCACCAGCATACCGATCACCGCGCCGGCCCCGAACATCCCGAGCACCAGGGACATGACGATCGTGGTCGCCGCCAGCAGGCCACCAAGGACCAGCAGCGCCACCAGGGTGGGTTGGTGGCCGACGCCGCCGAAGAGCGTGAACAGGTCGTTGATCTCCAGCGCGCCGCCGCCCTCGACCTTCCGGGCCGCCAGCATCCACTGGCCCAGGAACACAGGCAGCAGCAGCGAGGTGGCCACGGTGCCCAGCAGAGGGATCACCCCGAGCACCAGGAAGACGATCAGCACCACCAGGCCCAGCACGACCCACATGCCAGGGGCTTTCATGAACAGTGCCCAGGACCGTGCCCACCATTCCAGGCCGCGGCCTGCGTCGACGCTGCGGGGTTCGGGGCTGGTCATGGGGTGTGTTTGGGCTCGCGGTGGGGTGCGTAGTGATGCACGTGGTCTGGCCACAGTGTACGCAGCCCGGCTGAATGGCCTGATCGAGCAGAACCGTTGGACAACTTCAGAAATTGATTTAGACTTGAAGTAATTCGAGGTGGCCCACATGAACATCGTCTGCATCGGCGGCGGCCCCGCCGGCCTGTATTTCGCGCTGTTGATGAAACAGCAGAACCCCGCCCACGACATCACGGTGGTCGAGCGCAACCGGCCCTACGACACGTTCGGCTGGGGCGTGGTGTTCTCGGATGCCACGATGGAGCACATGCGCGAGTGGGATGTCGTCACGGCCGACCAGATCCAGCAGGCGTTCAACCACTGGGACGACATCGAGTTGCATTTCAAGGGCCGGGTCATCCGTTCGGGCGGCCACGGCTTCGTGGGCATCGGCCGCAAGAAGCTGCTCAACATCCTGCAAGCGCGTTGCGAGGCGCTGGGGGTGAAGTTGGTCTTCGAGACCGATGCTGAATCGGATGCAGACTACCCTGATGCCGATCTGGTCATCGCCAGCGATGGCATCAACTCCCGGGTCCGTACCAAGCACGCGGCGGTCTTCAAGCCCGACATCGTCACCCGGCCGAACCGCTACATCTGGCTGGGCACCAAGCGCCTGTACGACG
>CAYJEC010000078.1:0-10176 GCA_964369025.1 uncultured Ideonella sp.
ACACTGAGAAAAGTCTGCTGCCCGAAGGCCATTGGGCCTTGCACCCGCAAGACGCTGAAGGCGACAGCCCCGGCACCGGTTTCAAGAGCCTGTATCTTGGAAGCGCCGGTGTCTGGTGGGCCTTGTGGTTCCTGCAGCGGCAGGGCATGGTCGAGTTGGGCCGGGATCCGGTTCGGGCCATCGACGCGGTGCACGCCGCCTACCGCGCGGAGCCCGACACCGGCGCGGTGGTGCCCTCCTACTTTCTCGGCGAGGTCGGCATCCTGCTCGTGCAGTGGCAAATGACCGGGTCGTCGCGGGCGGCCGACGCCTTGTTCGACGCCATCCGCGCGAACATCCCCAATGCCACCAACGAGGCGCTGTGGGCAGCGCCTGGCACCATGGTCGCGGCCTGGGATCTGTGGGAGGCCACAGGCGAGCCGCGCTGGCGCGAACTGTTCCTGGACAACGTCGATCAGCTGTGGCGCACCTGGCTCTTTGACGACGCCGCGCAGTGTCACCTCTGGACGCAGGACATGTACGGCAAGGTGGTGCAGTACAGCGGTGCAGGCCACGGTTTCGCGGGCAACGTCTACCCCTTGTTGCGCGGGGCGGCGGTGCTGGATGCGGCCCGTCAAGAGACACTGCGGGAGCGCTGCCTGGCAACCCTGAAGGCCTTTGCCCAGGTGGACGACGGTGCCGTCAACTTCAGGCTGAGCAACACCATCCCCCGGCCCGGCCGCCCCACCACGCTGATGCAATGGTGCCACGGGGCGCCCGGTATCGTGACCGCCCTATCGCACTTTCCAGCCGGTTCTTCGGCCGAGATGGACGCCATGCTGGTTGGCGCTGGCGAGGCCGTCTGGCGAGCTGGTCCGCTGGCCAAGGGCGCGGGCCTGTGCCATGGCACGGCGGGCAATGGCGAGGCCTTTCTGACTCTCTACCAGCGCACCGGTGATGCCTCGTGGCTGGCCCGGGCCAGGGCCTTCGCCATGCACGCGTTGGCGCAGTGCGACCGTGCGCGCGCGCAGCATGGGCAGGGCCGGCACACCCTGTGGACCGGTGACCCTGGCGTCGCGGTCTACCTGTGGCAGTGCATCGAGGGTCGGGCCGGGATGCCCGGGCTGGATTTCCTCCGCTGAACTGCTCTGGGGCTCTTTGCGCGCCGCACATGGCCTTACAAACCATGCGATCCCACATGCCCGGATCGGTCATGAACTGCCCGCATACTCAGTCGAGACCCACGCTTACAGGCACCTCGACACATGACGACCTTCAAGAAGCACACCACCGGATCGGCCCCAGGCACTCGCCGCCGCACGGTGCTCGCCGGTGGCATGGCCAGCACCATCGCCGCCGCGCTGGGCATGAGCCCGTCCGCCCAGGCAGCTCGCCTGCCGCTGGGCTTCACGCCCAACATCGTCTTCCTGCTCACCGACGACGGCCCGCGCAACTCCTACAGCGAGGTGGAGAACGCCTTCCCAGTGGTGTCCAACGGTTACCAGGGCAGTTGGCTGAGCTACCCCAACGCCAGTTGCAACGACCCGCTGTGCGCACCCGGGCGGGCGGCCACGCTGTCGGGCCTCGTCAGCCAGCACCACGGCGTGTTGGACAACCAGAGCGGGCAACGGCTCGACCTGCGCAACACCTGGGTGACGGCCCTGCAACGCGCAGGCTACCGATGCGGCGGCTACGGCAAGCTGATCAACGGCTGGGGCGTCGACTTCGGGTCCACCACCAAAGTGCCGCCAGGCTTCGCCGACTTCCACATGCTGGTCAGCGAGCCCGCCTACTTCAACTACGTGCTCAACGACAACGGCAAGCCCACCACCTACGGATCGCGTGACACCAACAGCCGCGACACCGACTACCTGACCGACGTCAACCGCTTTCAGATCATCGATTTCATCAAGGACAACGAGCGCACCCGGCCCGGCCGGCCCTGGGCCGTGTACTGGGCTCCGAATGCACCGCACACGGATGGCGGCGTCGCACCCATCCCCCCAGCCCGGTACGAGAACACCGACGTGCCGCTGATCGATCCGCCGAACTTCAACACCGGGCAGTCGCAGATGCCCTGGCTGGGACAGGCCCAGAAGGATTCACCGCTCGATGTGGAGGTTGTCCACTACGAACATCGGCGGGCATTGCGGGCCCTGATGGCCGTCAACGAGGGTTTGAAGGACATCATCGATGAACTCATCCAGTCGGATCTTCTCGACCGCACCGTCATCATCGTGGCCACCGACAACTCGCACATCTACGGCGCCTACGGCCTGCAGGACAAGGGCACCTCGTTCGAGGATTCTTTGAACAACCTGCTGCGCATCCGCTACCCGGGCGCGCCCGACGGCGCAGAGCGCCTGCAGGCGGTTTCGAACATCGACATGGCCCCTTTCCTTTGCGAGTTGGCAGGAGCATCCATGCGGCGCAGGGTGGACGGCCAGTCCTTCGTGCCGACATTGCTCAATGCGAAGGCACCGTTCCGGGAGGCGGCACCCATCTGTCACGCCAAGGACGGCCCCGGCACGCCGGCGTTCGACGGCCTGCGCTTCCCTGACCGCAAGGTGGTCGTCGGCCGCCAGGGCGGCTCGGCACAAGGCGAGAAGTGGTCTCACAACCTGCTCACCGACCCCTGGGAGCTTCAGGCCAAGCCACCCACCCCCAGCGACCTGGCCAAGCTGCAGGCCATGCTCGACTCGTTCTGACCCGGGTGGCCGCTCAGGGCCGCGGCACAGCCTGCAGGCACTGGGTGAGGCGTGCGGCCCCGCCCCAGCGCTCGAAGGCCGCCGCTGCGTTCGCGGCCACGTCGCCTTCCTTCTGGTGGTCATAGGGCAGGGCCTCGCCGCCGAAGAACACCCACAGCACCTCGGGCTTGTCCACCTGGCCGGCGTAGCGGTTCTTGATGGTGATGTCGTCGCTCATTGGCATGCCCGAGACCTGACGTGCCAGCGCCGGGCTGCCCTCGCCGATCTTCGGCCCACCGTCGCCCACCACGAACGGCACCGCCTTCTGGGTCTTGCCGTGGATGGCAACGCCAAAGCTGCCGATCTTGATGCCCTGCTGGCCCACCGTGCGAGGCAGCACGGCAGAGGGCACGCGCAATGGGTTCGGGTAGCGACGCTGGTCGGCGTTGTCGGGCACGTTCTTGTCCACCAATGATGTGGGCGAGACATAGAAGCCCGAGCCGTCCTTCTGCAGCAGCGGCTTGACGCCGTTGATGATGCGGCCGGCGATCTTCACCGAGCCCTCGGCGGCCACGCCGTACCACTCGGCCACGCCGACGCTCGGGTCCATCCAGCCGGCGGCGGAGATCTTCGCCAGGTCGGCCATGAACTTGCCGGTGCAGTTGGAGGGCGGGTCGGAGCCTTGATAGTCGCTGCCGTCGGGCAGCCAGATCCTTGCGCCCACGCACAGGTGAAGCACCGCGCCGGCCTCGCGGTTGCGCGGGTGATAGGCCTTGCCATAGCCGTCGATGTTGATGTTCATGCCGGAGAACGCGGCAATTCCACCATCATCCAGTTTCCACGCCTTGATGTTCTTGCCACCAACACCGGGCAGTGGCGCGCCGCTGCACGAGGCGTTGCCCGCAGCCAGCGCGCCGCCGGCGGCCCCGCACAGCAGAGCGGCCATCAGGCATCGGGTCCAGGGTGTGAGGATCATGTGGTTTCCGTGTTGATGGCCTTGGAAGGAGGCGCTGGTCAATCCCAGCGCCAGGTCCAGATGAGATCGAGTGCGCTGTCCTCGCCGGATTGTGCACGGAGCGTGAACCGCTGCGCGATGCGGTAGATCAGCTGCCAGGTGCCCACGGTGGCGTTCACGCTGCGTTCGTACCCCAGGTACCAGCGCCTCGAGAGTTGCTTGCCCAGCGAGACCGTGGTGGTCTGCTCGGCGCCTTCGCCTGTCTGCCGCACCCCGAAGTCAGACAGGCCGATGTTGGCCAGGAAGGCGTCGGTCGGCGCCTCGCCTTCGCCGGCCAGCAGGGCCACGGCCGCGCGCTGAAGCAGCGCGGAATCGGCCCGGCCCAGGCCCTCCGAGGCGCGGCCCATGACCAGCCAGGAAAGCTTGTCGGTGTCGCTCATTTCGGGCTCGCTGGTCAGGCGCACGCGCGGGTTCAACGCGGTGCCGGTGACCGCCACGCCGACGATGACGTCGAGATTGGGCCGCACCGCGAAGATGTCCAGCCGAGGGTCGTCCACCGGGCCGGTGAAGGACAGGCGGCCGCGCTCGATCTCCAGCTTCTGGCCGTAAGCGCGGTAGGTGCCGCGCTCGGCGTTGACATCACCGCGCACGGACAGCCGGTTGCCCGGGTTGGTGATGCGCAGGTCGCCGCGCAGCAAGGCCTCCAGCCCCCGGCCCTTGACGCGGAGCGCCGAGCCGAGCCCCAGCGTCACGTCCATCTGGGTGCTGAAGGGCCGCTGCACAGCGGCCTCGCCATCGGGTGCGCCGGCTTCGGCGGCCGGTGCCGACGCCGCCGGCGCCCCGGCGAAAACCACGTCGTCGTCCAGCGTCGGTGCGTCGCCGCGGCTGAAGTCGATCAGCCCTTCGTCGACCTGCATCTGACCGCTGAGCACGGCCGAGCGCGGCCGCAGCACGAGGCTGACCTGGCCGGTGGTGACGAGCCGGCGGTCGATCCGGCCCAGCACCCGCAGGCGCTCGGCCTTGAGCTGCAGTTGCGCCTCGGGCGCCTTGCCCAGCGTGGCCCCGCCGGTCAGCTCCAATCGGCCGCCTTCGCCACCGTGCCACTCGAACCGCTCGATCTGGGCCTTGTCGCCCTTGAGCTTGATCTCGACGTTGCCATCCTTGAACTGCACGCCTTGAAGCGCGTTGCGGATCTCCAGGCCGCGCCCGACCAGACTGCCGCTGAATTCCGGGGCGCCCCAGCGCCCGCCGATCGAGGCCGCGCTTTGCAGGTCACCACCCAGGCGCCAACCCGGCGGCACCCAGCCGCCCCAGGCAGCCAACTGCGCCACGTGGAGCTGGAAGGCACCGTCCAGCGTGGCGTCGGGCGTGGGCCAGGCGGCGGCCGGGCTGGTGCGCGCCGTGGCCACGCCGGCCATCTCGCCAAGCTGGCGGCCGGCCAGGCCGGCGGTGAAGTGCCAGGTACCGCCGTGGGCCGCGAGGCCCAGGCGCAGGTCACTCAAGCCCAGCGGGCGGTGCGGCGAGGCAGTGTCGCGCGTGTCGTCGGCCACGCTGAGATCGCCCTTCTGGCGCTCGAAGACGATGTCGGCGTCAAAGCGCTCGTCGGCCCGAATGTCGATCTCGCCACCCAGCACGAGGTCGCCGCGCCAGCCCAACTCGGGCTGGGCACGGGCCAGCAAGGGGGCCAGCTCGAAGGGCTCGATCTGGGCCTTCAGCGCCAGACGAGGCGTGATGCTGGCCGGGGTGGTGCGGTAGCTGGCCTCGCTCCAGCGCAGAGCGGAGCCGGGAAGGGCGACCCGGCCGGGGTCGGCCTGGGCCAGCGTGACGCGCCCATCGGGATCCCAGGCCAGGCGCAGCAGCAGATCCTGCGCGGCCAGCCAGGGCTGGCCGGTGCCGTCGCCGGCCTGCCCTTGCAGGCGGCTGATGCGGCCCTCCCATCGGCCGGATCCTGTGGGGTCCGGCAGCCAACGCCCGCTGGCCGCGAGTTGCATCCGGCTGCCGCTGCCGCCATGGGTTCCGAGCAGGTTCTCGGCCCACGCCGGCGGGCGCAACGGGCTGGCGGCCTGCAGGTTGAACTGGTGCTCGCGCAGGCTGCCTCGCAGATCGGCATGCAGGGTGTCGAGCTTGGCGCCATCCGCCTCCAGCCGGGCGCCGTCGACCGTGATGGACAGAGCGTCGTCGCCCCAGCCGCGGCCCTGGGCCTGGGCGCTCAGGCTGTCGGCACGCCACCGTGGGCTCTGCAGCCCGCTCGCCTTGACATCGGCCTGCCACTCGACCGCAGCGGGCGTGTCGGCGGGCCACTTCCCGGTGGCACTGCCCTGGGCGGCGCCGCCGCGTGGCAGCCAAGCGCGCAGGGGCTCAGGCAGGCTGGCCCATAACGGCGCCAGCGCGGCCATCGCCGGCGCGTCGAGCGTGGCGGTGGCCTGGCCGGCAAGGCCGTCGCTGGCATCTTGCAGGTCAAGGGCCAGCCGGTTGCCGGCGGCCTCGGCGCGCGCCGCCAAGGTGCCGGCCCGGCCTTCCACATGGCCAGCGTTCAGTTCGCCTTGAAGCGGCACGCCGGCCCATTGGCTGGGGCGCAATTGCACGGCCACCTGGCCCGCCCAGCCGCGCAGCGTGCGCGGCTCGGTGATGCGGCCGCTGCCGTCGAGCTGGGCATTCAGCCGTGTGGGCCCACGCGGGCCGGCTGGTGCCGCACCGGGGAACCACAACAAGGGGTCGAACTCCTTCAGCTGGCCTTGGGCCTTCCACTGCAGAGGCAGGCCGCCAGCGCCCGGGCCGAAGCCCAGCTCGCCGGCCAGGGTGGCGCTGGCCTCGCCCGCAGTGGCCCGGGCCTTTCGCAACACCAGGGCCTGCCGGCTCAGGTCGGCATCGACCACGAGCTGCACCGCCGGGGATGCGGCACTGGCACGAGGCGTGTCGAGGCGGCCGTCCAGCGTGCCGGTGACGGTGGCCACCGGCAGGGTGGCAGGGGTGGGGGCGCCCGGTGCCGGCAGGCCGCGCAGTTGCACGGTCACCGGGCCAGTGAGGCTCATGGCAGGGAGCCGGCGGTCGAGCGCGGCCGGCCGCAACGCGTCGAACTGCAGGGTCAGATTGAGCGCCTGGCTGCCGCCTTCGGGCAGCCAATCGCCGCCGCCACTCAGCCGCCCACCGGCCGCGTCTCCGCCGAGGTCGACTGCCAAGGCCTGCAGTGTCAGCCGGCCCAGCGACTGCGGCTGGCCGCGCGCGGTGATTTGCAGGCGGCGGATGGGCAGTTGGCCGGTGTCCCATCGGCCTGGGGCATCGTTGTCGATCACCGCGTCGGCCTGGGCTTCTGCGGCCAGCCCGTGGGCGAGAACCTTCACCGTGCCGCGCAGGCGCGTGCGCGGCGCGCCAGCATGCAGTGCCGCGAGGTCGAGGTCGCGGGTGCGCAGATCCAGTGATGCCAACGGCCAGGCAGCGAACGGTGCGAGGGCGGCTTCGGCATCGAGCGCCGGCGCGTTGGCCCCCGGCCCGGAAAGGTGGGCCGTGGCCTGCGGCCCGGCCAACGGACCCTTCAGCGCAATTTGCGCCTGCCACGCGGTGGTGGCACCTTCGAGGCTTTTCACGGTGGCATCCAACTGCACCGGCAATGCACCGCCCGTGCCGATCTCGCCATGAATCTCGCCTTGCGCGCGGTCGCTGGCCCAGCGCAGGGAGGCCAGCCGGTGGCGTGTGCCGCCGTCGGCGCCCAGGGTCAACTGCCCTTGCACCTCGCGCACGGCTGGCAGGTCGTCGATCTGCAGGCGGGTCACGCGAAGTGCCGCCACATCGAGTGCCAGCGGCAGCTGAAGGTTCGTGGGTGCCAAGGCCGGCCCGGTGGAGGGCCCGGACTGCCAACGGGCCGATTCGGCGCTCACAGCCTTCACTTGCAGCGCCCAGCGTGGCGCGCCCGGCGCCAGGTCGAAACGAAAGGCCGTCTCCAGACCGACGATGTGAACCTGGGTGAGGGTGAGGAGACTGCCGGAGAGATCCAGTTGCAGCCGCTCGATCGACAGGTCGCCGCCGAGCAGGCTGCCTTGCACGCCCTCGGCCCGAAGGCCGGGCACACGCGCCAGCAAGGTGGCGGTGCCACTCTCGCTGCGAACCAGCCAGGCGGCCGAGCCGGCCAGCAGGCTGGCACCGGCCAACCCGGCCAACCCGGCCAGCGCCCATCGGCGCCAGGCCCGTGGGCGGGTGGGGGCGGGTGTGTGCGGCTCGGCCATCAGAAGGCGATGCCCACGCTGAGGTGGATGAGTGACGCCTTCAGCTCCTGGCCCCAGGCCCAATCGAGCTTGAGCGGTCCCACCGGGCTGCGCCAGCGCAGGCCGACGCCATAGCCAAGGGCTGGCTTCAGGTCTTGCACGCTGTCGGCGGCGCGGCCGGCGTCGATGAAACCGGCCCACCAGACCGAGGGCAGGTTGCGCGAGACGGGGTGGGCCACCTCGGCACTGGCGGTGAACAGCAACCGGCCACCGGTGACGGCACCCTTGTCGGTCAAGGGGGCCAGGGTGCGATAGGGGTAGCCGCGCACGGAATCGTCACCGCCCGCACGGAAGCGTTGCGAATCGGGCACGAGGATGCTGGCGCGGGTGAGCACGCCGCCGAGCTCGAGCCGGCCCTCGGCGTGCCAATCCTGGCCCAGCGGCAGGTAGCCGGTGGCGCGGCCGTAGAGGCGGCCGAAGGGGCCTGTGCGGGGGCGGTCCTCGGGCGCCTTCCAGTCGGCGGTGCCAGTGGCCTGGCCGCCACCCACCTGCAGGTTCAGCGCATAGCCGCGGGTGGGCAACACCGCGTTGTCGAGCCGCCGCCAGGTGTGGTGCAGGTTCAACGACACGGCGCGCAGGGTCACGCAGTTGGTGGTGTGTTCGTTTGCCAACTCGCATTCGTTGGCCCGTTCGAACTCCGTGTAGGCCAGGCGCTCCAGGCCGGGCAGGTCTTCCGAGCGGCCGATGCGCGCGCGTTGCGAGATGACCTGGTCGGTGTCGGTCTTCAGCAACTCGTAGGTGCCGCCCAGAAGAAAGCGTTGCATCGCGGCGTTGGGGTGGGTGGAGATCTCACCGTCCCAGGCCTGGCGGTCGCGGCCGTACTCGACCTTGTTGCGTGCCGTGGCGGCATACCCGAACACCCTGCGGTGCACGTACTCGGCGGTGGCCCGCGGGCCGGTGTTGGCGCTGTAACCCACGCCCAGCGTGGCGCCCTGCAGCGCAGCCTCTTTCAGCTGCACCAGCACGCGGCCCTGTCCGGCAAGCGCCGCGTCCGGGTCCAGGCTGACGGCAGCCTGGTCGAACAGGCCGGTGCGCAGCAGGCGCTCCTGGTAGTCCAGCAGCCGCGTCTCGCTGAGTGGCGCACCTTCGGCAAAACCGGCGAGGGCGCGAACCCGGTCGACCCCGTGGTGGACCAGGCCACTGACCGCGATCTGCTCCGGTGGCCCTGCGCGGTAGAGCGGCCCACTCTCCGCGACCACGAAGATGCGCACCCCTGGCGCCGTGCCTGTCTCGGCATCGCCGATCTCGGCCGCGGTGCCGCTCCAGGTGGCACTGGCATAGCCCTCGGCTCGCAGCCGGGCGATCAGCGCGTTCTTGGCGGCGGACCAGTCGCCATTGCGGAAACGCGCGCCCGGGCCCAGTGGCCAGGCGGCCTGCAGCGACTTCAGCAGCGCGGTCGCCTCGGGGTCCCCGCGCTCGACGGCCTCGCCAAGTTCGCCCTGCGAATCCAGCACCACACTGCGTACCCTGGCTGCCGGGCCAGGCTCCAGTGTCAGCCGGACCTCGGCGCCTTCGCGTTCGACGGAGGCCTTGGCAGCGAAATAGCCCTCGGCCTGCACCAGGCTGCGGGCCTGCGCTGGCGCGGCGGCGATGAGGCGCGACCACTCGACCTCGGTGATTTCGATGGTGGACAGCGGTGCCGACGCCGAGCCGGCCGGCGCCTGGGCCGACGCCGCGGCGGCGTTCTGGTCGGCAATGGCGCGGGCGAGGTCGAGGTGGCTCTGCAGCAGGCCGCGCAGGTCGTCCGGCGCGGTGATGCGCAACACTGGCGCGCGGGGCGTGGCCCCAGTGTCCTGGGCCCAGGCTGGCGTGGCGGCAACCAACAACAGCAGCAGGCCGCCCAAGACGGCGTGGCGGCTCATTTGCTGAGCAGGCGCATCGCTCCTTCGAGCCCCGCGAGGGTGAGCGGGAACATGCGCTGTTGCACCAGCTGCTGAACGATCGAGATGCTTTGCCGGTACTGCCAAACGCCTTGCGGCTCGGGGTTGATCCAGGCGTACTTGGGGAACGCGTGGGTCAGACGCTGCAGCCATTCAGCGCCTGGCTCCTCGTTGTTGTATTCGACGCTGCCGCCGGGCTGCAGGATCTCGTACGGGCTCATGGTGGCGTCGCCGACGAAGATCAGGCGCCAGTCCTTGTTGTACTTGCGAATCACGTCCCAGGTGGGCGACTTCTCGGCATAGCGGCGCCGGTTGTTCTTCCACATGAAGTCGTAGACGCAGTTGTGGAAGTAGTAGAACTCGAGGTGCTTGAACTCGCTCTTGCTGGCCGAGAACAGTTCCTCCACGCGGTGGAT
>CAYJEC010000079.1:0-10143 GCA_964369025.1 uncultured Ideonella sp.
CCTTTCACGGTGAGTACCGGGGTTCGAATCCCCGTGGGGTCGCCAAGTTTTGTTGCACTTGGTTTGAGAGTTGAACATAGCGCGTCAAGCGCTAAGTTAAACAATCAGGCAAACGCAACAACCACTGCGGAGTGGTAGTTCAGTTGGTTAGAATACCGGCCTGTCACGCCGGGGGTCGCGGGTTCGAGTCCCGTCCACTCCGCCAAGTCTTCAGAAGGGCTGCATTGGAAACGATGTAGCCCTTTGTTTTTGCTGGATTTCCTAGTGATGCTAGGCATCGGCGTCGTCTCAGCGACTGCAGATCGAGCCTCGAAGTTTGATTGAACCGGATGTAACGAGCCTACCCAAGTACTCACCGGCATGCCGACGCAAACACCAGGGACGTCGCCCGACCCGAATTTATCGGGGTTCAGGTTGGTGCTGACGAGCCATGAGGTCCTTGATCGCCGGTCTGAAGACGTTCACGAATGTGTTGATGGTGCTCGCCAGAAACGCACGCTGATCATCGTCTGAGGCGAAGTCAGCAGCTCTCTTTGACCGCCTGAAGAACACGGCTCCGTCCTGGAGGCGGGTCTGGACGTCGGTGTCCGAGGGCAACTGCCGCACCAGCTCGTCCAGCATCGGACTCAGCAATCGCGACAACTCAGCGTAGGCGTCTGCCCTTCCCTTAAGGGTGACGGCAACGTCTCCCTTGCCGCGTCCGCTGGTGTAGGCCAGTATCCAGGTACCTGGCCACGGGAGCGGTGTGCGAACGTTGTTGCGCCAAAAGAGCTTTGGGGGCTCTTGATCGGGATCGTCAAGAGGAGCAAGCATGACCGGTGCCCACCACTCACGGTAGGCTGCCTGCTCGGCACTTTCACCAAGCTCATTCAGTTGGGCTACAGAAGTAGTTTGGCTGGGTTCCAAATCATCTTCGAAAGTCGTGATCGCACCTGCCGAATCCCGAATGACTACCACGGTCCGCTCGATGTTCTGGGTTCGTGCCACCACTCGCGGCTGGACGACGAGGCTCTCGTCCTCCAATCCATACAGGGCCACTTCGACGAGCCCAAATGAGAACCCCGACGCGGCGTTCCGATTGATCAACTCGGCCAACGCGCCGACGTCCTCGCGGATCCCGTCCCCCGCGATCAGCAGCAAGAACCGCCCCTGCCGCATTGCCGCGCTGGTCTCATCAACGAATCGATGTTCGTCGAGTCCGGGGACCCGCTCTTTCACCAACTCGTAGGGTACGTTCCCCCTGCGCCCTGTTGCTGCCGCCACCTGCCGTTGCAGGTCTGAATAGGTCCATCGACTGATGGCGCGGGCGTAGTCCAAGACCTGGGCCACAACTTTTCGCCTTGCTTCAGGGTTCCGCCAGAGCTTGCACTCCACGAGTGTCAGCCGGCCGAACTCATTGACAAAGGCCACGTCGAGCGGTCCGGCTTCAGTTCGCAGCTCGCGGCATAGAGGTACCAGCGGGCCAAAGGACGGATCTATATCCCGCACCGGCAAGATTTCTGGATTCACAAGCAAGGTATCGCGTAGCCACGCCTCATCCCGCCCCGAGGTCTCGCCAAACGCCAGACGCTGCGCGCGACGTGAAGGGGCGCCATCGCGCTCGAAGATCAGGAAGTCACCGTACATGTGAACTCTCACCATTGGATGTAGGCCCAACTTGACCGGCACCTGTTAGCGACCTGGGACTAATCGGTGTCGGTTAGGGTCAGGACCGAAGCGTTCAGCGAGCCGTCGTCAAAGAAAGCGGCTCGTTGCGCCTGCTGAGCAAAGTGTAGTTGGCGCATCTGCTGAGATACATTCAACTTTCCGACACCGAGAAGCTCTCCATTTGCCTGTGGGCCTGTCTAGGCGCGCGATTTCCTTGGTGTCGTTCATGCCTCTCAGGATGCTTCATGCCCGCCCCGCGACTCCTGTTGTTCGACGTGTTCGGCACGCTGGTCGACTGGCGTGGCGGTGTCGCGCGCGAGGCCGCCAACCATCTGAGCCCGCTTGGCATCGCGCTCGACTGGGGTCACTTCGCCGATTCGTGGCGCGCACAGTATCAGCCGGCGATGGAAGAAGTCCGCAGCGGGCAGCGCCCTTTCAGCAAGCTCGACATGCTGCACCGGCGTAACCTCGATGTGGTGCTGCAGGATTTGGGAATCGCTGGAGGTGTGGACGAGGGCACACGGTCTCGCCTCAACCTCGCTTGGCACCGCCTCGACGCTTGGCCGGATGTGTCGCGAGGGCTGGCTCGGCTGCGCAACAGGTATCGTGTGGCGCCGTGTTCCAACGGCAATGTCTCGCTGATGGCCGATCTGGCGCGGCGCAACGCCTGGCATTGGGACGCCGTGCTCGGTGCCGAGTTCTCCCGCGCCTACAAGCCGCAGGCCAGCGTCTATCTCGGCGCCTGTGCAGCCTTCGATTGCGAGCCCGGCGAGACGGTGATGGTCGCCGCGCACTCGTCCGATCTCGCGGCCGCTGCGGCCGCTGGCCTGCGCACGGCGCACATTGCGCGTCCGGACGAGCAGGGAACTGGGCGTGGCGAACGCGCGCCGAGCGTGCGTGTCGATTGGGCAGCCGACAGCCTGGAGGCGCTGGCCGACGCCATGGGGCTCGCCTGACGCCGCTCAGCCAAAGGTGACAGCGCCGGCGCCCTCGAAGCCTACTGTGATCCGGTCTCCGTGGCGCACCGGTGCCACCAGCCAGGCGCCAGTGGTGATCAGGTCACCGGCTTGCAGCGGCAACCCGCGCTCGAGTGCGTGCGTGTAGAGCCACGTCAGAGGTGCCAGCACGTCGCCGTTCGGGTGGGTGCCGGTGGCATGCAGGGCGGGTTCGTCGTTGATCTGCAGGCTGCAGGGCTGGGTTGCCCAGTCTCGAGGCGCCCACGGGCTTTCCGGCCCGACAACCAGCACGCCATGCACACCTTGGTCGGCCAGCTTCCACGCGGAAGGCGCGGTCAGGCCGCCTGCGAGCCGGGTGCCCACGACCTCCAGGCTCACGCACAGGGTGGCCACGCAGGCTGCGGCATCGGCTGCACTGGTGGGCGTGCGGCCCAGCCTCACCGCGATCTCCGCCTCTGCGACCAGGTCGTGGCCGACCGCATCAACCCACGCTGCACCGCTGGCAAGCACCATCGGCAAGGGGGCAGCGCTCATGGCCGGCTTGCCGCCGGCCTTCCAGGCGCTGGGCCGCCCGGAAGGGAACCAGCCCATGGAAGACGCCACTGCATCCTGCACGCAGTAGGCCTCGACGAGGCCCAAGGCATCGTCGAAGGTGCCGGGCGACCAGGCCTCGCCGCTGCGGCGCGCCTCGACCAGGCTGTCAGCAATCTGGCGGATATGTTCGGTGGAGGTCATCGGGCGTGGCGCGAGCGTGGGTCACCCCATGCTACGCCGCCCGAGGCGCATCACTGCGCCGGAACGTCGATGCGCACGCGGAAGTTGTCCATCGCGAAATGGTTGTAGTCGCGGTTCCTGAACGAGAAGGCCATCGCGTCGATCGGGCCCGTGTAGGGTGCCTTCATGAAGGTCGGCGTGCCGGTGAAGCGCATGCGGCCCTTCCTTGCCTGGGTGCCGTCGTACACCGTGACACCATTGTGGTAGAGCACGAAGTAGAACGAGCCATTGGCATCCAGGCCACGGCGGCTCCAGAAGTCAGCGCCGTCGAAGTAGAAGTCGGCACCGTCGGTGCGCTTGATCAGGTTGCCGTTGATGGTCGCGGTGACCAGGTAGTTCTTCGACAAGTCCACGGCGTTGGTCATGTAGAACCATTGCGTACCCCAGCTGAAGTCTGCATAGCCAGCGGGCATGGGCGAGCCGATGACGCTGACTCCCAGGTCCTCGAAGCCCAGCACTTGGGGCACCAGCACCGCCTGGGCGGCACCGGTTGCCAGGGTGAGAGTGAGGCCGATGGCGGCTGCGTGGCGTTGAAGCAGGGTCGAGATCATGGGGAGGTCCTTTGAGGTCTGATGTCGATGGCGTGGGCGGAAATGACCGCGCTCGCTTGTTGAACAGCAAACGATGTGCCTCGACATCACCCCCCACGGGCCAACCTGAAATCCCTCGTGGCATCAAGGGTTTGCGACAGCAGGCGCTGATATTTCACGGCCCGACCCATGGGCAACCTCCCCGGCGCGGGGGATTTCCCCCACTTTTCGCGGGTTATCTCCCCCTGCGCAGGGCCGACGGGGACCACAGACCTGTGACCAGCATCGTGCCCAGCAGGATCACACCACACGCCCCCAGCATCACCGCGTTCACCGGCTCGCCCAGGAACACGGCGCCCCAGAGGATGCCAAAGGTGGGTATCAGGAAGGTGACGCTCAGGGCGTTGGTCGGCCCGACATGCAGCATCAGCCGAAAGTAGAGGGTGTACGCGAACCCCGTGCACAACACCGCCAGGGCGGCCACGGCGGCCCAGGCGCCGGCGCTGGGCGACGACACTGGCCACCACCAGAGCATGGGCACCGCCAGCGTCACCGCGGCCGACAACTGGCTGCCCGCCGCGAGCGCCATTGGCGGCACGCCGGCCAGCCAGCGTTTGGTGAGGTTGGCCGCCAGCCCGTAGGAAGCAGTGGCGACCAGGCAGGCCAGCACCGCCAAACCGCTGCTGGCGCCGTTCAGCCCAGGCTTGAAGCTCGCCGTGTCCCAGGCCAGCCACAACACGCCGGCAAAGCCGACGGCCAGGCCGGCCAGGCGCGGGCCGCTGGGGCGGTCGCCCAGCCAGGCCCAGGCAATCAGCGCCCCCCACAGCGGCGCGGTGGCGTTGAGAACCGACGACAGGCCGCCGGCAATGGCCAGCGCTGCGTAGCCAAAACACAGGAAAGGCAGGGCCGAGTTGGCCAGACCCACGACGGCGATGGCGCGCCAGTTCGAGCGCAAGGCGGGCCATTCGCCTCGCTGCAACAGCAAGGGCAACAGGCACAGGCTGGCTCCCAGCACACGCAGCCCTCCCAGCGCGACCGGGCCGAACTCGGCGGCGCCCAGCCGAATGAACAGAAACGAGGCGCCCCAGATGGCCGCCAGCAACAGCAGGTCGGCGCCGTCCCGGGCTTTCATGCGGCCATTGGCACGGGGCGCCCCTCTCGGCTGAGCAGTTCGACCTTCCGGGGCAGGCCGCCGGCATAGCCGGTGAGCGAGCCGTCGCTGCCCAGCACGCGGTGGCACGGCACGATGATGCCCAGCGGGTTGCGGCCGACCGCTGCGCCCACGGCCCGCATGGCCAGGGGCTTGCACAGTTGGCGCGCCAGGTCACCGTAGCTGACCGTGCGGCCTGCCGGGATGGCCAGCAATGCCTGCCAGACCGAGCGCTGGAAGCTTGTGCCTTGCGGATCCAGGCGCACCATGAACCGGGTGCCAACGGCATCCTGCCAGTAGCGGTCCAGTTCGGACCGGGCTTGCGCAATGAAGCGATCGCCTGGGTTCTCCGGCGCGTCGAGTTCGCCCGGGTGGTGGGCCTGGTCGTTGAACCAGCAGCCCGCCAGGCCGCGGGCCGTGGCCGCCAGGCGCAGGGGGCCCAGCGGGCTGTCGACCACAGCCTGGGCGGCTAAGGCAAGGCGGGTGGGCGCTTTCATGTGAGGGTCTCCTCAGGCGGGGATGGGTGGGTGCGCTCGGCCTCCTGCAACGTGTGCCAAAGCTGCATCACGGCGTAGCTGCGCCAAGGTCGACAGGTTTCGACCAGGCTGAGCGCGGCGGCGGGCGATGCGGCGCCCAGTGCGCGCAGCACACCGACGTCGCTGGCCGGAAAGGCATCGGGCCAGGCCAGCACCCGCAAGGCCACGAGTTCGGTGGTCCACGCACCGATGCCAGGCAGCGCGCGCAAGGCGTCCAAGGTGGGCTGGACGGGCTGCGCGGGCGACAGACACACCCGGCCTTCGGCCACGGCACGCGCCAGCGCCTGGATCGCTCCGACACGGCTGCGAACGATGCCCAGCGTGCCGATCGAAGCGGGGTCGGCCTCGGACAGCACCTCGGGCGTCGGGAACACGTGGGTCAGGCCGGGAAAGGGGGTGGCGCAGGGCGTTCCGAAGCGAGCCACCAGCCGGCCCGCCAGCGTGCACGCCGCGGCCACCGTCACCTGCTGGCCGAGGATGATGCGCACCGTGGTTTCAAAGCCGTCCACACAGCCGGGTTGGCGCAGGCCGACGCGGGCCGGGAAGGGCAGGCCGGCGAGGCCCTGGGCGATGGGTTCCGGATCGGCGTTCAGATCCAGCAGATGGCGCAGCCGTTCGGCCACGCCGCCCAACACGGGCGCCAAGTTGGGGCTCAGGGTGGCGCGGGCCTCGCCGCGCTCGGTATCGAAGCGCAGAGACAGCCAGCCGGTGTGAACCTGCCCCCGGGTTCCGAGCCGCAGTGTGCGGCGCCAGGTGTCGCCTTCCACCGCCTCGACCCCCGGCAGGGGCCGTGCGGAAAGGAAGGCCAGCATGGCCTGTGTGTCGTAGGGTGGCCGCCAGGGCAGGCGCAAGGAAGCAGGCTCTTGGCTTCGCGCGCCGGCGTCGCGGCGCAACGCCGAGGGGGCCAGGCGATAGCGCTCGGCGAACGCGGCGTTGAAGCGGCGCAGGCTGGCGAATCCGCTGGCACCGGCCACCTGGGTCACCGGCAGGTCGGTGTCGGTCAACAGGCGCTTGGCCAGCAGCAGGCGCTGGGTCGCCAGCCAGTCCATCGGCGTCACGCCGTGCGCGGTCTGGAAGACACGCCGGAAGTGCCGGTCGGTCACGCCCAGCCTGCGAGCGACATCGGGCAGGGCGAGTTCCTCTCCATCGGCCACGGCGTGTTCGATGAGGCGGGCACCAGCCTGCGCCAGCACCTGCGAGGAGTCCGTGGCCGACAGTCCCGGCGCGAGTTCTGGCCGGCAGCGCAGGCAGGGCCGGAAGCCGGCTCGCTCGGCGCTGGGTGCGTTGCCGAAGAACCGGCAGTTTTCTCGCTTGGGCAGACGCACCCTGCACACTGGCCGGCAGTAGATGCCGGTGGAGGTGACGCCGACGAACAGCCGCCCGTCGAAGCGTGCGTCCCGGCCCTTCAGCGCACGGTACGCGGCATCGCCTTCAAGTGGGGTTGGGCTGGGGTGGTCCATGCGCCCATGATAGGTCGCCAGGGCGCCAGGACTCGCCGTTTTCGGACACGTGACCTGGGCCAGGCCGGTGCCCCACCAGGGAGTCGGCTACCGCCCTGCGTCAAGTGTCACATGGCCTTGAACAAGTGAACGTAAGCCCGGCTGACCGGCAGTTCAGCCTCCTGCCCGCGCATGCGCAGCCACAGGCGGCTGGCCTCGTCGCGGCGGGTGGCTTCCAGAAACGCCAGGTTGATCAGCGTGGATCGATGCACCTGCCAGAACTGGCCAGGGTCCAACTGAGCCGCCAGTTCGGCGATCGGTGTGCGGATCAGGTGCTCGCGCTGGGCCGTTCGAACGCAGGTGTACTTGTCGTCTGCACGGAAGTACAGCACCTCCTCCACCGGGATCTGGTGGGTCAGGTCACCTGTGCTGGCACGGATCCAGCGCAGCGGCATGCCGCTGCCGTGGGCCGGGAGCAACTGACGCAGCGCCGCCGCCAGGCGAGCATCCGGCTCGGCGCTGCCTTGGGGGATGTCCAGCGCCGCACGCAGGCGCTTGACCGAATGTGCCAGGCGCTCGGCGGTCACGGGTTTGAGCAGGTAGTCGAGTGCCTCCTGTTCGAAGGCCCGGACGGCGAACTCCTCGTAGGCGGTGACGAAGACGACGCGCGTGCGCCCCTCGACGCCCTGCGCCACCTCCAATCCGGTGCGCCCAGGCATGCGGATGTCGAGGAATGCCAGGTCCGGCTCCAGGCGGTCGATGGCGGCGCTGGCATCCAGCCCGTTGCGGGCGGTGGCCACGATCTCCAACCCGGGCCAGGCGACGGCGAGCTGCTCGGTGAGGTAGCGGACGAGGTGCGGTTCGTCGTCGGCGATCAAGGCGGTGGTCATGGTGTTCAGCAGGTGGTGGTCGGTGTCGGCGGAAGAGGCCAGGGCAGCGACAGTCGGGCCATCACGCCGCCTTCGGGCCGCGGCAGCAGTTCCAGCGCGGCGGCGCTGCCATAGGCGGCAGCCAGGCGCTCGCGGATGTTGGCCAGCGCGGCGCCCGTGCCGGGCTGGCGATGGGGCGGCGGCGATGCATCGGTGGTTGGCAGGCCCATGCCGTCGTCGATCACCTCGATCAGCAGCGCCTGCCCCGTGGTGTGCGCCCGGACAGTGACCTGGCCGCCTTCGACCTTGGGCTCCAGGCCGTGGTGTATGGCGTTCTCCACCAGCGGCTGCACCAGCACGGCCGGCAGGCACACGCCCATGAGCTCGGCGGGCACCTCCAGGCGGACGCGCAGCCGCTCTTCCATGCGCAACGCGAGAACCCGCAGGTAAGCGTCGACCAATGCCATCTCCTGGCCGAGCGTGTGATTCTGCTGGCGCAGGCTGCCCAGCGACGAGCGAAGGTAGTCGATGAATGACTCCAGCATGCGTCGCGCGCGGGCCGGGTCGGCGTCGATCAGGCCCACCACGTTGGCCAGGGTGTTGAACAGGAAATGGGGCTCGATCTGACCTTGCAGCAAGCGCAGCTGGGCTTCGGCGGCACGGCGCTCGGCAGCCTGGGCACGGGCCTCGCCGTCGAAGTAGACAATGGTCAGCGCCGAGAACATGCCCACGAACAGCAGCATGCCGCCCGATGCGCTGGTGGGGGACAACTCAGCGCCGATGTCGAAGTTGTACCCGGCCAGATTCACGGCGATCGGCCAGCTGACCATCACCCCGCCGATCGGCAGCGCACTGAAGAACAGGCCGCGCTGCCATTCCTTCCAGCCGCGGATGCGGTGGGTGCCGATGAGGCGGATGACCACCTCCAGCAGCAGGTGGATGAAGTAGGCGACGAAGAACGCGACAAACAGATTCAGGCCCAGCCAGTGCTGCCAGTTGGGCCAGTTCATCCATTCATCAGCCCGCCGTGCGTGCATGGCGAACCCGGCCACCGTGAAGAGCAGGCCCACGGCGGTGGCAAAGAGAGCCGTCCACACCAACTGCAGCCAGTACGGGCCGACGCGCTGCAGGTCATTGGAGGTCCAGGAGCGCCAGGATGCGGCCAGGAGTTTGCGGGTGATCTTCATGCGCCGCAGTGTAGGCAGCCAGCGATCAACGGCAGGCCCATGCGGCGACGAATCGCCAGCCAGTGCGACGGGCGGCGAGCGGTGCGTCCAACTCCCTACAATCGCCCGACACGAGGAGAGTTTCATGAAGGTTGCAGCTTCCGCATTCAAGGCATATGACATCCGCGGCATCGTCGGCCAGGCGCTCGACGAGGCCTTCGCCGAACACCTGGGCAAGGCTTTCGGTACCGAGGCGATCAAGGCGGGCGAGAAGGCCGTGGCCGTCGGCCGCGACGGCCGTGTCTCCGGCCCCGGCCTGGCGGCGGCGCTGATGCGCGGCCTGGCCTCCACGGGGCTCGACGTGGTCGATCTCGGCGCCGTGACCACCCCGGTCGTCTATTACGTGGCCGCCACCCGCGGCAAGCATGGCTGCCACAGTGGCATCCAGGTGACCGGCAGCCACAACCCCAAGGATTACAACGGTTTCAAGATGGTGCTGGCCGGCCGCGCCATCCACGGCGAGGAGATCCAGGGCCTGCGCCGCCGGATCGAAGCCGAGGACTACACCACCGGCAAGGGCCGCATCGGCTCGATGGATGTGATCCCCGAATACAGCCGCCGCATCACCCGCGACTGCAAGCTGTCGCGCCCGATGAAGATCGTGGTCGACTCGGGCAACGGCATCCCGGGTGCCACCGCCCCGGCCATCCTGAAGGCCCTGGGCTGCGAGGTGATCGACCTGTACTCCAAGGTCGATGGCGACTTCCCCAATCACCACCCTGATCCCAGCAAGCCCGAGAACCTGGCCGACCTGATCAAGGTCGTGCATGCCACCGATGCCGAGCTGGGCCTGGCCTTCGACGGCGACGGCGACCGCCTGGGCGTGGTCACCAAGGACGGGCAGATCATCTACCCGGATCGGCAGATCATCCTCTTCGCCCGCGACATCCTCACCCGCGTGAAGGGCGGCACCATCATCTACGACGTCAAGTGCACCCAGCGCCTGGCGCCCGAGGTGCGGGCGGCCGGTGGTGTGCCGATGATGTACAAGACCGGCCACTCGCTGGTGAAGGCCA
>CAYJEC010000080.1:0-9994 GCA_964369025.1 uncultured Ideonella sp.
TGATCGAGATCCAGCGCATCATCGGTTTCCTCAAGTCGCGCGGCATCGGCGTGCTGATCACCGACCACAACGTGCGCGAAACACTGGGCATCTGCGACCGTGCCTACATCATCAGCGAAGGAAGCGTGCTCGCCGAGGGCACGCCCGACCACATCATCGAGAACCCGGACGTGCGCCGGGTCTACCTCGGCGAACATTTCAGAATGTAGGGCTCGGGGATGAAACCGACCCTTCAGGTCCGCCTGTCTCAGCACCTGGCGCTGACGCCCCAGTTGCAGCAGTCCATCCGCCTGCTGCAGTTGTCGACGCTCGAGTTGCATCAGGAAGTCGAGCAGATGCTCGAACAGAACCCCTTCCTCGAGCCCGAAGAAGACGCCACGCCCTACGAGTTCAGCGCCGAGCGAGCCACGCCGGCCCAGCGCGAAGAGCACGATACGCCGGGCACCCAGGTCGGCGAAGGCGGCGACGAACCTGCCGGCATGGACACCGCCGAGTTCGGCACCACCGAACGCGACGACTGGGAGAACGGCACCGAGCGCGACGACTTCGACGGCATCCGCGAGTTGCCCTCGTCCACCAGTTCCAGCAGTTCCGGGGACGCCGGCGGCGAGACGGACACCAACGAGCGCAGCACCCAGATGCCCAGCCTGCAGGACCACCTGCGGGCCCAACTGTCCGGCATGCGCCTGGCGCCGCAGGATGCTGCCGCGGTGATGGTGTTGATCGAGTCGCTGACCGACGATGGCTACCTGGACGGCACGCTGGAAGACATCGCCGAACGCGTCTCCGACTCGCTGGGCATCACCGGCGTCGAGGCCCGCGAGGATCTGCTGGATCAACTCCGATGCGGCCTCAAGTGGCTGCAAAGCCTCGAACCCGCTGGCGTCGGCGCGGCCGACCTCGGCGACTGCCTGGCCCTGCAGCTCAGGCACTGCGCGGCGGGACCGGCACGCACCTGTGCGCTGGCAATCTGTGCCGGCCACCTGCCGCTCCTGGCCCGCCGCGACCTGAAGAAGCTGGCCGCTGCCACGGGCACCGACGAGGCGACCGTGAAAGCTGCGCAGGCCCTGATCGTCGCCTGCGAGCCCAAGCCCGGCCGGCCCTTTTCCCCTGCAGAGAGCCTCGTCGTGGTGCCGGATGTGATCGTGCACAAGTCCGGTCGCAATTGGAAAGCCGTGCTGAACCCCGATGTGATGCCCAAGCTGAAGGTCAGCGATCTTTACGCCCAGGCCATACGCGGGCAGCGCGGCGGCGCCAACGGCCACCCGGGCCTCAGCGCCCGGCTGCAGGAGGCGCGCTGGTTCATCCGAAACATCCAGCAGCGCTTCGACACCATCCTGCGTGTCAGCCAGGCCATCGTCGAGCGGCAGAAGGCTTTCTTCACCCACGGCGAGATCGCCATGAAGCCGCTGGTGCTGCGAGAGATTGCGGACGAGTTGGGCCTGCACGAGTCCACCATCTCGCGCGTGACCACGGCCAAGTACATGACCACGCCGTTCGGCACTTTCGAGCTGAAGTACTTCTTCGGCTCGTCGCTTAACACCGATGCCGGCGGCAACGCCAGCAGCACGGCCGTGCGCGCACTGATCAAGCAGTTCGTCGCTGCCGAAAGCGCGGCCAAGCCGCTGTCGGACAGCCAGATCGCCGACATGCTCGAGGAACAGGGCATCCAGGTCGCGCGACGCACCGTGGCCAAGTACCGAGAGGCCCTCAAGATCGCCCCGGCCAACCTGCGAAAGGCCATGTGATGGTGCCCGCTCCGCGCCGCATTGCGCGCGCCCCCACGCCCAGATCGTCGGTCGAAGCCGGCACCTTGTTCCTGCCTTGCGCCGCGGGCACCGAGGCCCTGCTGGCCGACGAGTGCCATCGCCTGCTGGGCGAGGCCGCAGCGGTCGAGGCCGGGCGTGGCGGCGTCTACGTGCAAGGCGGCATGGATGCCGCGATGCGCCTGAACCTCGGCAGCCGCCTCGCCCAGCGTGTGCTGTGGCAGGTGGCCGATGGGCCCTACGCCAGCGAACACGACCTGTACGACCTGGCCCGCCGTGTGCGCTGGGCCGACTGGATCACACCGCGCCAGACACTGCGCGTGGACGCGTCGGCCTGGCGCTCACCGCTGCAAAGCCTGAACTTTGCCGCGCTGCGCATCAAGGACGCGGTCTGCGACGTGATGCGCGAGGCCACCGGCGAGCGGCCCAGCGTCGACACCCGCCACCCGGATCTGTCGCTGGTGCTGCACGTGGGGCCAGAGCATGCCAGCCTGTCGGTCGATCTTTCCGGCGAGGCGCTGTTCAAGCGCGGCTGGCGCGACGCCCAAGGGCTGAAGGGTGAGGCGCCGCTGAAAGAGACGCTCGCCGCCGCGATGCTGGCGGCCGCCGGCTGGCACGGCCGGCCCGAGGACGGCGGCCTGCTCGACCCCTGCTGCGGCGCCGGCACCATTGCCATCGAAGCCGCGCAGGTGGCCTGCGGCATGGCCCCGGGCCTGCAGCGCCGATTTGCCTTCGAGAAGTTGCTGCCTTTCCGCGAGCATCTGCCCGCCTGGCGCGCGCTGCGCCAGCAGGCCGAGGCCGCCGTCCACGCACCGGCCGTGCCGATCTGGGCCGGCGACGTGTCGTTCCGCATGACCGACTTCGCCACCCGCAATGCCGAGCGCGCCGGCGTCCTGCACGCGATCGAGTTCAAGACCGCTGACGCGTTGCAGCGTCCGGCGCCGGCGGACCACGGCACCATCGTGATGAACCCGCCCTATGGCGAGCGCATCGCCCCGAAAGGGCAAGGGCAAGGCCCAGGCCAGGTCACCTCCGGCGAGCGTTTCGAGGGCGCGGCCGATGCGGGCGACTTCTACGCCCGCCTGGCCAGCCACTGGAAAAAGCACTATGCCGGTTGGACCGCCCAGGTCTTGACGCCGGAGGCCAAGCTGCCCGGCCTGATGCGGCTGAAGGAAAGCCGCCGGGTGCCGATGTGGAACGGCCCGATCGAGTGCCGTCTGTTCCGCTTCGACATGGTGGCGGGCGGCAATCGGGCCGGTTGAGTGGCGCACCCGGCGCTGGCCGCGTGGGTGGCGCACCCGGTGCCGGGTGCCGGGCTGAATTACTCCAGGTAGAGCTTCAGCACGAAGTCGGCGCCGATCGCGCCGCCGCCGCCCACCGGGCCGCCCGACCACCACACATCCACGCGGTAGGAACCCGGGGGCACCAGGCCATTGCCGATGCCGATGCCCTGGTAGAAATTGGCCCCCAGCATGTCCACGTCGTGCTCGGCTGACAAGGCCACCGCGGGGCCGTAGATCCCGTAGGGCGTCTCGAAGTGGCCGCCCATGTGAATCGGCGTGCCTCCAGGGGGCGTCAGCGTCACCTGGAACATCGTCAAGCCCGAGGCGAAGGGATAGCTCATGCGGCTGCCCACCATCGCGCTCAGGTGGGCGTTCAGGCAGCCACCGATCAGGTTGACCTTGGTACTCAGCACCGGCACCGGGTCGAAGCGGCCGCTCTCGCCGCCGCCGGTGACCGCTGCCCAGTTGAAGGCCGTGGTCTTCACGCCTTCGAACGCCACGTCCTGCACTTGCCTCACCTTGCCCTTGCAGGGCGGGTGGAAGGCCTGGCCACGGTTGAGGTCGGTGGTCTGGAAGAAGGTGCCGAAGTCCTGGGCCTGGGCGGCCAGCGGAGCGCAGAGCGAGGCCGCGAGGGCCAAGGGAGCCAACACCTGGGTGAATCGTTGCAGGTTTGCCATGATCGAATCTCCATCGAACGGGGTGAGGGGCGTCGGGGGCTGCGGGCCTCCGGCCATCGGGCACAGCGCACTGCGCGGTGACCTGACCATGGAAGAGACGCCCTTTGCCGGCCGAAACCGGACACGTTCGGAGACTTCAAACTAGGGGGTGGCGGCCGGAGCCACGGGCCCGCGGCTCCGCGCCAGCCAGCCCAGCGCCGCTGCCAACAGCGCCAGAGGGGCCAGCGCGCCCAGGTTCATCGCGCTCCAGCCACCGGTGGTGACCAGCGCGCCGGAGCTGAACGAGGTGACGGTCATCGTGCCCATCACCCAGCGGTCCATCAGGGCCTGGGCCGCCAGGCGGTGGCTCGCCGGGTAGGCCTCGGTGTAGAGCGTGGTGCCGCCCACGTAGAGGAAGTTCCAGCCGACCCCGAGCGCCAGCAGCGCCACGGTGAAGTGCATCAGGTCAACGCCCGACAAGGCCACCGCGACACACGCCGCGTTCAGCAACACCCCCGCCACCAGCACCGGCAGCACGCCCACTCGGCGGATCAACGAGCCGGTGAAGAAACTGGGCACGTACATGCCCAGTACATGCCATTCGAGCACCCAGGCCACCGCCGAGAACGGGTGGGAGCACATGGCCATGGCCAGCGGCGTGGCGGCCATCAGCAGGTTCATCACGCCGTAACCAAGGGCCGAGGCGGCGATGGCGACGATGAACGCCGGCCGGCGCGCCACGCCCGGAGGCAGGCTGCCGGTGCGGCCCGGAGGAGCGGCGGGAAGTTGCGGGAAATCGATGCGGCCGATGCAGGCCATCGCCAGCACGGCCACCACCACCAGGGCGGCATAGGCGCCGGCGAAGGGGACGGCCAGGCTGTCGCGCGTGGCCTGCGCCAACTGGGGCCCGACCACGCCGCCCAGGATGCCCCCCGCCAACACCCACGAGATGGCCTTTTCGCGGCGCTCCGGCCCCACCAACTCGGTGGCAGCAAAACGGTACAACGCGGCGCTGGCGTTGTAGTAGCCGGCCAGCACCGTGGCGGCGATCAGCAGCCAGAACTGGCCTTTCAGCGCCGCCAGGGCGCACAGGCCGGCCGAGACCATGGCCACCACCAACCCCAGCTGGAAGCCGCGCCGCCGGCCGAAACGCTGCTGGTGCCGCGCCACCAGGCCGGTGCACAACGCGCCGCCCAGCACGTAGGCGGTCAGCGGCAGGGTGGCCATCCAGCCGGCCGGCGCGAGCGCCAGCCCGACCAGGCCATTGATGGCCATGAAGGTGACGTTGTTGGTCAGGAACAGACCCTGGCACAGGGTCAACCAGGCGAGTGGTCCGGTCACGCCGAGGCCTCCTGCGCAGCGATCACGGCCAGCGCAGCCAGTGGAGCGGTATCGGCGCGCAGAACCCGTGGCCCCAGGCTCATCGGTGTGAAGCCGCGGGCGCGCGCCAGGGCCTCCTCGCGAGGCTCCAGCCCCCCTTCGGGGCCGCTTAGCAGCCACATGGCGCGGGGCCCGGCGGCACCGCGGAGCGGGGCGCTTGCGGGGTCGAGGCTCAGCACGTGGCGGGCGGTGGCCGGATCCGCCTCCAGACCAGCCAACCAGGTTTCGAGTTCTCGAATGGGCGCGATCCGGGGCACCTGCGTGCGCCCGCTTTGCTCGGCTGCGCTGACCGCCACGGCCTGCCAGTGGGCGCGGCGCTTTTCGGCGCGCTCGCCGGCCAGCCGCAGGACGGAGCGGGCGCAATGCAGCGGCTGGATCGCCGCCACGCCCAGCTCGGTGGCCTTCTCGACCAGACTGTCCATGCGCTCGTTGGCCGGCATGCCCAGCGCCAGGCTGACCTGCGTGGCCAGCTCGCGGCTGACGGGCTGGCGCACACCGACACGCACTGCCACCTCCAGCCGTCCGCCCATGCGAGTGATCTCGGCTGGCCACTCCCCGCCGTCGCCATTGAACAGAACCACGGTATCGCCAGGCTGCAGACGCAGGACCTGAGCATGACGGGCGGGCTCGGGAGGCAGCGTCAAGCCAGCTCCCTCGCTCAGTGGGGTTTCCAGGTACAGGCGGGCGGGCATGTTGGGAGTGTGCCGCATGCGACGGCCGGTACTTCCTGCGCACAATCCGGCCAACAGGAGGATCCCATGGAACCGACCACCGACAGCGCCCGCCTGCAGGCCGCCGATGCCTGCCACGATGCCGATCCCTCGCGCGGTGCCGCGCTGTTGCGCGAGATCGACCCCGGCGCGCTGGACCCCGGCCAGCGGCCGCTCTACGCCTTTCTGCTCAACCATGTGCTGACTGAGAAGCTCCGCCTTCCGGGCGAGGCCTGGCAGCTTCAGCAGGCACTGTTGGCCGTGGCCGGCCCGGCAGCAACCACGCCGTTGCTGCGCCACGCGGGCGCGGCCGCGCGGCTGGCGGGCGACATGGCCAGCGAGGCCCGGGTGGCCGGGCAGCTGGCAGCCAGCGCCCAGGCCTCACCGGCCCAGGCCAGTGAGTTGCTGGCCCTTGCAGCCGCGACCTTCAGCGTGCCTGGCCTGGAAGGCGACGCGGCCGGGCGGGCGGCACTGGAAGGGCTGCGCCCTTTGCACGGCGCAGCCTGGCAGCAGGCCAGCGGCCTGGATGCTGGCGCGGCAGCCCTGGCCAGCAACCTGGCCTCGGGGTTGGCCGAAGAGCGTACGCCGGCGGAGCTGCAGTCCGCCCTCGTGCGCGAAGCCGCCTCGGAGGCGGTGGCGATGGCCCAGGCCTTCTGGCAACGCGCCGGGCAATGGGTGCATCACGAGCGGGCGCACTACCTGAGGGCGCTGGTGGCCAACGCGTTGGGCGACAGCACGATGGCGGCGCAACAGGCCCGGGCCGGCCTGGCGCTGCTGGACAACCACGACACCGAGAACGCCGAGTCGGTGGACCGCGCGTTCCTGCAGCTGGAGTTGTCGCACGCGCTGGCCCGGCAGGGGCAGGCGGCCGAGGCGAGCCTGGCGCGCGCTCAGGCGGATGCCTTGGCCGATGCCTTTGGTGACAGCGGATTGACGGATTGGTTCAATGGCCGCGTGGCACGCCAGGCAGCGCTGGATGCGGCAGCGCGTTGACGCTCAGGCCTTGGCGACAGCGCCGATGGCGTAGGTGAGCTCGCCCACGGCGGCCATGCCGTGCTCGGAGCGCAACTGCTCGGCGAACTTCAGTGCGAGCACGCGAAGCTCCTCCGGGCCGCTGCACTTCTCGACGTCCAGTGCGAACCGGTAGCCTCGCACCAGGCCAAGCTTGGCCTTGCCGACCGAGTTGAGCGCGTCGTAGAGCGCGTTGTAGGGCGCGCCACGGATGACCTGCACGGTACGGTCCCAGTCCACATCGGGCAGGGCCGCCGGCGTCGCCTTGGCCACGGCCGCGGGCGCACGCAAGTCGCCGGGCCGGGCCACAGGCTTCGGCGCGGCAGTGCCGCTGACCTCGGCAATCAAGCCCTCCGCGCGCAGCATGGCCACGTCGTCTGCCGTGATGCCATGAACCTGGACCAGCCAGTCGTCGATGCTGCGCGAGTCGTTGATGACCAGCAGCAGGTTGCGCACCGGCCGGCTGAGCTTGAACACGCGTGCCTGGATCTCGGCCTGGCCCGCAGGTGTCCTGACATAGCGAGACGACATGATCGATCCCGTTGAAGGGTCCCAGACGAAGCTGCGGCACGCCGCAGCACCCATGCGCACCCCCCGTTGGCAGGGCCCGAGGGATGTGGCCCAGGGCCGAAGGAGGCCCGGGCAGCCTGCCGCCTGGGGCGGTCAGGTGCTCATTTCTTGTCGCGCAGTTCCCGGCGCAACACCTTGCCAACCGGAGTCTTCGGCAATTCGGTGCGGAACTCAATGATCTTCGGCCGCTTGTAACCAGTGAGATTCGATTCGCACCAACTTCTCACATCCGCCTCGGTGATCCCGGGGTCCTTTTTCACGATCACCGCCTTCACGGCCTCCCCGGCCTTGTCGTCGGGCACGCCCACCGCGGCGCACTCGAGCACGCCAGGCATCTGGGTGATCACGTCCTCGACCTCGTTCGGGTACACATTGAAGCCCGAGACCAGGATCATGTCCTTCTTGCGGTCGACGATCTTGAAGTAGCCACGCTCGTCGACCACGCCGATGTCGCCGGTGCGGAAGAAGCCGTCGGCCGTCATCACCTTGGCGGTCTCGTCCGGCCGCTGCCAGTAGCCGGCCATCACCTGCGGGCCGCGGATGGCGATCTCGCCGGGCGTGCCCGTCGGCACCTCGCGGCCGTCGTCGTCGAGCAGGGTCAGCTCGGTGCTGGGCATCGGCAGGCCGATGGTGCCGGAGTAGGCCGTCGTGTCCACCGGGTTGCAAGTGGCCGACGGGCTGGTCTCGGACAGGCCGTAGCCCTCGCAGATCGGGCAACCGGTCTTCTCGAGCCACAGGCGCGCGGTGGCCTGTTGCACCGCCATGCCGCCGCCGACCGAGATCTTCAGGTGGCTCCAGTCGACTTTGTCGAAATCCGGGTGGTTGGCCAGCGCGTTGAACAGCGTGTTGACCGCCGGCAGGCTGTGGAAGCGCTCGCGCGACAGATCCTTCAGGAGCCCGGGGATGTCACGCGGATTGGCGATCAGGATGTTGCAGCCGCCCATGCGCAGGCCCAGCATCATGTTCGTGTTGAAACCGAAGATGTGATAGATCGGCAACGCGCAGATGGTGACCACCTGCTCGCCCTGCGGGATCTTCTTCAGGGCCGGCTGGTACCAGGCCTCTGACTGCAGCACGTTGGCCACCAGGTTTCGATGCAGCAGCACCGCCCCCTTGCTGACCCCGGTCGTGCCGCCGGTGTACTGCAACACGGCGATGTCGTCCGGGCCCACCTTGGGGGCCGTGAAGGGTTTGCCACGGCCTGCCGAGACCGCGTCGTTGAAACGCACCGCCTTGGGCAACGAGTAGGCCGGCACCATCTTCTTGACCTTGCGCACCACGTGGTTCACCAGGGCGCCCTTGAGCATGCCCATCATGTCGCCCATGGCGGCCAGGATCACCTGCTTGGTGGGCACCGCATCGGCCACCTGCTGCAGCGTGCAGGCGAAGTTTTCCAGGATGAAGATGGCCTTGGCGCCCGAGTCCTTCAGCTGGTGCTCGAGCTCACGCGGCGTGTACAGCGGGTTGACGTTCACCACCACCAGGCCGGCGCGCAGGATGCCCGCCACCGCCACGGGGTACTGGGGCACGTTGGGCAGCATGACGGCCACGCGGTCGCCGCGCGCCAGACCCAGGCTCTGCAGGTAGGCGGCGAAGGCCCGCGACAGATCGTCGACCTGTTCGAAGCTGAAGGTCTTGCCCATGAAGCGGTAGGCGGGCAGCTTGGCATGCTTGCGGAAGCTCTCGTCCAGCAACGCAACCAGCGAGGGATAGACATCTGTCTTCACCTCGGCGGGCACGCCTGCGGGGTATTGCTTCAGCCAGATCTTTTCCATCCAGGGGACTCCGAAAGTCGACCTGCGATTCTCACCGCGCCAAGGGGGGGCCAGGCATCAGGGGATTCGATACGATTCCCCTGGGGTAAGCCCTTAGCAGCGTTGGGTCTGCACGCTAATGGTGGGCTAACGGTCGGCCAGCAGACTGGCATCGCGTCGCAACGCATGCGATCGCCAACCGCCTCACCGAACAAGGAACTCCCCCATGAACTCCACCCATCTCATGCGCTCCATCGCCGCCGTTGGCGGCCTGTGGTTGCTGGCCAGCACCGCATCGGCCCAGACCTTGGGCACCTACGAGGGGCTCACCTCGCAGGGCAAATCCATCACGCTCGATGTCGTCGACGACGGTGCCGGCGGCAACGCATTTGGCGGCGGCCTGGTGTTCTGGGATGCCGAATGCAGCAAGAGTGGGCCAGGCCGCGGCGTCGCCTGGGGCGTCGGCACCAACATCCCGTTCGGAGGCACCAAGGTCAGCGCCGAATTCAAGTTCAACATGCTGTACGAGAAGTGGAAGCTGACCTTCGCCGGCACCACCGTGACCGGCACCTTCGTCGGCCGGACCCCGGAGTTCATGGACGTGAACACCTCCACCAAGAGCGTCGAGCTGTGCGACTCGGGCACGCTGAGCTTCAGCGCGACGCTGGTGCCGCCGCTCGCCCCGCGCCAGAAGCTGGCACCGGGGCAGGCGATCCGGCTGCAGTGAAGGTGCTGACTTACTCGATCGCCTTGACCATGTCCTCGACCACCTTCTTGGCGTCGCCGAAGACCATCATGGTCTTGTCCATGTAGAACAGCTCGTTGTCCAGGCCGGCGTAGCCCGCCGCCATGGAGCGCTTGTTG